>JBOGFU010000291.1:0-2038 GCA_050743545.1 Acidimicrobiales bacterium
CGACCGGCCACTGCGCGGGGGTCGGCGCGTCGTCCCACGCGGCGTCGGCCGGGACGATGAGGGTGGCCACACGACCGGGCGGGCCGTAGGCCGCGGACACGGCGTCGGCGGCGTCGCGCGCGACCTCGCCCGCGGAGCGGGAGCGTCGGTGCCAGCCCGCGAGCGCCGAGGCCAGCGACGAGATGTCGCTCTGGAGGGGGGCGTCGAGCACCTCGTGGTACGTCGCGTGGTCGCCGATGAGGTTGACCACGGGCGAGTGGGCGCGCCGCGCGTCGTGGAGGTTGGCCCAGCCGTTGGCGAGCCCCGGGCCGAGGTGCAGCAGCGTCGCGGCCGGTCCGCCGGTCGCGCGCGCGTAGCCGTCCGCGGCGCCCGTGGCCACTCCCTCGAAGAGGCAGAGGATCGCGCGCACCCCACGCACGTCATCGAGCGCGGCGACCACGTGCATCTCAGAGGTCCCGGGGTTGGCGAAGCAGACGGTGACGCCGTTGGCCCCCAGGGTCGCGAGCAGCGCGCGCGCGCCGTTCATGGCGCCCCTCGCGCGTCGAGGTGCCGATAGGGGTTGAGCAGCCCGCGCGGGTCGAAGACGGACTTGACCCGGCGCTGCAGGTCGAGCCAGGTCGCGTCCGAGAGCCCTAAGAACGCCGACTGCTTGTCGATCCCGACGCCGTGCTCGCCGGAGATCTGGCCGCCGAGGCCGATCCCGAGGCGATAGACCTCGGTGAGGTACTCGTGGCGCCGATCGTCGTCACCGAGGAAGACCGACAGGTGGACGTTGCCGTCGCCCACGTGACCGCACCCGGTGACGAATGCGCCGTGCTCGCCGGCGAGGCGCTGGACCTCGTCGAGCAGCGTCGCGACCTTCGAGCGGGGCACGACCACGTCGACGATGTCGTCGGCGCCCGAGGCCTTGGCGCTCCAGAACGCGCGTTCGCGCGCCTCGATGAGCTTGGTGCCCACGGCGTCGGTGAGCACGTAGACGTCGAGCGCGCCGGCCGACTCCATCAACTCGGCGAGCGCCTCGAGGTCGGCGTCGAGCTGGGCCGCGGTGCGCGTCTCGAGCACGACGATCAGGTACGCGCGCGTCGCCTCGGCGACCGCCGACGCGACCCCGAGCTCGAGCCCGGCCGCCGCCGTGATCGACGACATCACGAGCACGTCGACGTACTCGAGGATCGACGGCTCGAGCCCGGACGCGACGACGCGCGGCACCACACCGGTGACCGCGTCGAGCGACGCGAAGGCCACCAGCGCGGTCGCCGCGTGGGCGAGGCGCGGGGTGAGGCGCAGGGTCACCTCGGTCACCAGCGCGAGCGTGCCCTCGCTGCCGATCACCAACTGGGTGAGGTCGTAGCCGGTCGATGACTTGACGACGGGGCCGCCCGTGCGAACGACGGTGCCGTCGACGAGCACGAGCTCGAGTCCGATGACGTGGTGGCGCGTCACGCCGTGGCGCACCGCGCGCATGCCCCCCGCGTTGGTGTTGACGTTGCCCCCCAGCGACCCCGAGAGCTCGCCGGGGTGCACGGGGTAGTGCAGCCCGGTCGCACCGAGCGCGTCGTTGAGCTCGCGCAGGGTGACCCCCGGCTCGACCACGCACACGTGGTCGTCGACGTCGACGCGCACCAGCCGGTTCATCCGAGAGAACGAGATGACGAGGCCGTCGTCGACCGGGGTCGCGCCGCCCGAGAGGCCGGTGCCCGATCCGCGCGCCGTGACCGGCACGCCCGCCGCGCTGGCCCACGCGCACAGCGCGGCGACCTCGGCGGTCGAGCCCGGTCGGGCGACCGCGAACGGCTCGGCCTTTCGGGGGTGGAGCGACTCGTCGTGGAGGTCGTCGGGGTGGTGGGCGCCGGCGAAGGTGACGTTCTCGGCACCCACCAGCGCGACCAGCTCAGATCGTCGGTCCGCCCCCACTGGTCGGAGACGCTACCGCGACGCCCTCGAGCTCTCGTCGAATGGCCGCGAGGCGCGCGCGTCGCGCGTCGCCGGTGAGGGGGGCGTCGCGAGCCTCAATCTCGGCGATCGCGCGCTCGACCCC
>JBOGFU010000292.1:0-4699 GCA_050743545.1 Acidimicrobiales bacterium
ACGTCCAGTGGTCCGCGTCGCGCCTGACCGGGCTCGACGACGCCGTCGTCGGCGAGCTCCACGCGCTCGGTTCGCTGGTCGTCGCGGTCGTCGAGGACCTTCGGGCCACCTCAACCGACGGCGTCGGCGCGGAGGCCCGACGCGCCCGCGCGCTCGGGCCGGGCATCCACCTCGCCAACGACGTGGCGCGCCTCGGCGCCGCACGCGACGACGAGTTGGTCTTCCTGTCGCGCCGCGACCGGGACGTCACGATCGAACTGTCGCTCATCGAGGTCGCGGGCCGGCTGCGCGCGGAGCTGTGGAGCCAGGTGACGGCGGTGCTGTCGAGCGCGACGATCCCTGAGGCCCTGCCGCGCGCGCTCGGCCTCGACGACGTCACCGTCGAGCGAGTCCCCAGCCCTTTCGACTACCACGCCCACGCGCTCCTCTACGTCCCCGAGGGCTTTCCCGACCGCCGCGACGACGCCGCCGAGGACGCGATCGTCGACGAGCTCGCGCGGCTGATCGACGCCGCCGGCGGACGGACCCTCGCGCTCTTCACCAATCGACGGGTCATGGCGGGCGTCGCCGAGCGGGTCGCCGAGCGGGTCGCGACCCCGGTGCTCGTCCAGGGCGAAGGCTCTCGCCAGCGCCTCATCGCACGATTTCGCGACGACGCCGCGGCGAGCCTCTTCGCGGTGGCCAGCTTCTGGCAGGGGGTCGACGTGCCGGGCCACTCGTTGAGCCTGGTCGTGATCGACCGCCTCCCCTTTGCGACGCCGGCCGACCCGCTGGCCCAGGCGCGCCGCGAGCGCGCGGCCAACCCCTTCTACGAGGTCGACCTGCCGCGCGCGGCGACGTTGCTCGCCCAGGGCGTCGGACGGCTCATTCGCACCCGAGAGGACCGCGGTGTGGTCGCCGTGCTCGACACCCGACTCGCCACCGCCAGCTACCGGGGCGCGCTCTTTCGTCAACTCCCGCCTATGCGCCGGACTCGCGATCGAGCCCAGGTGCTCGAGTTCCTGGCCGATATCGCTGAAAATCAAGCCTCCGACGCGGTGTGAGTGGCCCCCCGCGGTTGATGCCACCGTGGCCCTCGGTATATACTACTATTTCACTAGGAAATAGCGACCTCTAGGAGAGCCCCGCGATGCACCTCGACCCCGTCCTCATCCTCGGCAGCGCCGTGGTCGGGCTCCTCATCGGCATGACCGGGATGGGCGGCGGAGCGCTAATGACGCCGATGCTCGTCCTGCTCTTCGGCGTGTCGCCCTCGGCGGCGATCTCGTCGGACCTCGTCGCCGCGCTCTTCATGAAGCCCGCGGGCGTGGCCATCCACTTCCGGCGTCGCACGGTCCAGACGCCCATCGTGCGCTACCTCTGCTACGGATCCGTGCCCGCCGCGTTCGTCGGCACCTTCGTGATGCACCTCATGGGCGAGAGCCCCACCGCGGAACACAACCTCGAGATGTTCCTGGGCGCGGCGCTGGTGATCGGCGCGGTGTCGATGATCGCGCGCGCGCTGCTCACGAGCCACCCCCACAGCGACGCGCCCCTGCGCGTGCGCCCGGCATTGACCGTCGCGGTCGGCGTGATTGGCGGGTTCATGGTGGGCCTCACGTCGGTCGGCGCGGGGTCACTCATCTTGGTCCTCCTGCTCGTGCTCTACCCGTCGTTTCGCAGTGACCGCCTGGTCGGCACCGACCTCGCCCAGTCAATCCCCCTCACCGCCGCGGCGACGCTCGGCACCCTGCTCTTCGGCCACGTGACCTTGGGACTGACGGGGTCGATCATCATCGGCGGCGTCCCCGCGGTGCTCGCGGGATCGCTGGTCTCGTCGCGCCCCAACACCTACCTGATGCGCCCCGTGATCACCGGGGTCGTGTTGCTCAGTGGGCTCAAGTACCTCGGGCTCTCCACCGACGCGCTCGGCGTCACCGCGCTGCCGGTGATCGTTGCGGTCGCGGTGTGGGTCCTGCGCCTGCGCTCGCACCGCGCCGCGCCGGCGCTCGAGCCCGCGACGGCCTAGTAGCCGAGCCGGTCGAGGATCTCGGCGCGGCCCTGCCAGCCCGGTTCGACGCGCACGCGCAGCTCGAGGAAGCAGCCCTCGGGGAGTTGGCCGCGCGCGGCGATCCCGACCTCCTTTAAGAGCGCGCCACCGCGCCCGATGACCATGCCCTTCTGGCTCTCGCGCTCGACCAGGATCTCGACGGTCACGTGGGGCCACTCGAACTCGGTCACGCGACAGTGGATCGAGTGCGGGAGCTCCTCGCGCATCTTGCGCGCGAGCTGCTCGCGCACGAGCTCGGCCACCCACACCGCCTCGGGCACGTCCGAGACCTCGTCGCGCGGGTAGAGCAGCGGCGACTCGGGCATCACCGCGGCCACCGCGGCGCACAGCGCGTCGACCCCGTCGCCCGTGCGCGCCGATACCGCGTAGTACTCGACGCGCTCGGCGTTGGCGTGGCCCCGCTCGGCGGCGAGCGCCTCCACCGCTGCCTCGGCGGCGACCAGCTGGGCGGCGACCGCGGCGCGGCCCACTCGGTCGACCTTGTTGACCACGACGAAGGGTCGCGGTCCCGCGTCGCCCGCGGCGTCGAGCAGCGCGCCGAGCGCGGCGCGGTCGCCCGGTCCGATGGCCGCGCCCGCGTCGATGAGGGCGAGCACGACGTCGACGTCGCCGGTCGACTGACGCACCGCGTCGTTCATCCGCCCGCCCAGCACCGTGCGGGGTCGGTGGAGCCCCGGGGTGTCGACGAAGATCACCTGAACGTCGCCGTCGGTGAGCACGCCGCGCACCGCGCCGCGAGTGGTGTTGGGGCTCGGCGCGGTGATCGAGACCTTGGCGCCGATGAGCTGGTTGAGCAGGGTCGACTTGCCGACGTTGGGCCGGCCGATGATCGTCGCGAAGCCCGCGCGCGTCACGAGCCCGCGAGGTGCTCGACCAGCACCTCTTCGACGCGCCGGCCGTCCATGCGCACCACGGTGAGCCGGTAGTCGCCCGATTCGAAGGCCTCGCCGACCTCGGGCACCCCCCCGGCCAGGTCGAGCACGAGCCCGCCGACGGTGTCCCAGCCGTCGCGCGGCAGGTCGAGCTCGTACTCGTCGTTGGCGTCGTCGACGTTGAGGCGCCCCGACAGGGTGATCCCGGCGTCGATGGAGCGCGCGTCGTCGACCACGTCGTCGACCGCGGGGTCGGACTCGTCGGTGATCTCGCCCACGAGCTCTTCGAGGACGTCCTCTAGGGTCACCAGCCCCGCCGTCCCGCCGTACTCGTCGACGACGACGAAGAGGTGGCTCTTCACGCGGCGGAACTCCGCGAGCAACGTCGCGACCTTTTTGGTCTCGGGCACGAAGTGGGGCTCGCCCATGTGGTTGCCGACCCGCTCCTCGCCACGCCCGGCGAGCGCGAGCGCCGCGAGGTGGCGAAGGTTGACGAGCCCGACGACGTCGTCGACCCCCTCGCCGAGCACCGGCAGGCGCGACCGCCCCGACGCGACCGCGAGGTCGAGCGCGTCGCGCACGCTCGAGTCGACCGACACGTCCACCATGTCGGGGCGCGGGACCATCACCTCTCGCACGACGGTGTCACCGAACTCGATGACCGAGTGGATGAACTCACGCTCCTCGGACTCGATGACGTTGTCCTCGGCGGCGACGTCGGCCATCGCGAGGAGCTCCGAGTCGGTCATGCGCGTCGACGCCTCCCCGGGGCCGATGAGACGGATGACCGCGTTGGCGACCGACAACAACAGCGACGAGAGCCAGCGGATCGGCCAGAAGCGCAGCATCGCGCTGATGACCGGGGCGGTCGCCAGCGCGGTGGCGTCGAGGTGCTGGACCGCGAAGTTCTTGGGGATTGCCTCGAAGACGACGAAGATCACGACGACCTCGAGCACCGTCGCGACGAGCACGCCCGCCGCGCCGAAGAGGTGCCCCGCGAGCACGCCGACCATCGTCGCCGAGACCAGTTGGCAGACCAGCACCAGCAGCAGGAGTGGGTTGAGGAACGACTGGGGCGACTCGGCGAGTCGGGCCAGTCGGCGCGCGCCGCGTCGGCCCTCCTCGCGCAGCGAGCGCGCGCGCGACTTGCTCATGCGCACCAGCGACGTCTCGGCCATCGCGAAGAAGCCCGAGAGCGTGAGCAACACGATGACCGCGATCACCAGCGCGGTGTCGCCCGCGGACCAGACGACGCCGATCACGACGCGGCCCGGTGGTGACGGCCCAGCAGCTCTCGTTCGCGAGCCTCCATGGCCTCGGCCTCGTCGTCGGCCTCGTGGTCCCATCCCAGGAGGTGCAGCACGCCGTGCACGACGAGCAGCGCGAGCTCGTCGTCGAGCGACTCCGCGCGCTCCGCGGCGTGCGCCGCGGCGACCGCCGGGCAGATCACGACGTCGCCAATCAGCTGGGGGATCTCGGGCTCGGGTGGGTCGCCCGGCCCCGTGCCCCCCGAGTCCGGCGATCGCCCGCCGGGCTCGGGCTCGTAGTCGATCGGGAAGCTCAAGACGTCGGTCGGTCCCTCGCGGCCCATGAACTGGCGATTGAGCGCGGCGATCGTGGGCTCGTCGGCGAAGATCAGTGTCAGCTCGGCCAGCCCGCGCACGCCCTCGTCGTCGAGCGCGTGGCGCGCCAGCGCCACCCACCGCTCGAGGTCGACGGGGTGGTCGTGCTGCTCGTCGGCCGCGAAGACGTCGATCACGACCCCTCGCGTTGGTAG
>JBOGFU010000293.1:0-3021 GCA_050743545.1 Acidimicrobiales bacterium
TCGTCGAGGTGCGACCCGGCTCAGAGGCGCTCCACGACCATGGCCATGCCCTGGCCGCCGCCCACGCACATGGTCTCGAGGCCGATGGTCTTGTCCCCGGTGGCCAGCCCGTTGAGCAGGGTGGTCATGATGCGGGCCCCGGTCATGCCGAAGGGGTGGCCGAGCGCGATCGCCCCCCCGCGCACGTTGAGCTTGTCGAGGGGGATGCCCAGGTGGCGCGCGCTCGGTATGACCTGGGCGGCGAAGGCCTCGTTGATCTCGACGAGGTCGATGTCGTCCATGGACATCTGGGCGCGCGCGAGCGCCTGACGGCAGGCCTCGATCGGCCCGAGTCCCATGATCTCGGGGTTGAGCCCGGAGACCCCGGACGCGACGATGCGCGCGAGGGGTGTGATGCCGAGCTCGCGCGCGCGCACGTCGCTCATGACGACGACCGCCGCGGCGCCGTCGTTGAGTGGGCAGGCGTTGCCCGCGGTCACGGTGCCCCCCTCGCGAAAGACCGGCGCCAGCGACGCGAGCTTCTCCAGGGTCGTGTCGGGGCGGGGCCCGTCGTCGCGGGCGACGACCGCGCCGTCGGGCCGCGTGACGGGGATGATCTCGCGCTCGAAGAAGCCGTCACGCTGGGCCTGGACGGCGAGCTCCTGGCTGCGCAGCGCGTACTCATCCATCTCGGCGCGCGAGACCATCTCAAACTCCGCGACGTTCTCCGCGGTCTGGCCCATCGCGATGTAGACGTCGGGCAGCCCCTCGGGCGGGGTCCACGGTTCGCCGACCGCGACCGCGCGAGCCCCGGTGCGGGCCATTGCGTCGGCGAAGAGGGGGTTGGTGGCGCGCGGGCCGTCGGACGCGCCGTTGCCGTAGCGCGACACGGTCTCGACCCCGGCGGCGACGAAGACGTCGCCTTCGCCCGCGCGCACCGCGTGGGCCGCCATGCGGATCGTCTGGAGCGACGACGAGCAGTAGCGGTTGACCGTCACCCCAGGCACGTCGTCGAGCCCCGCGAGCACCGCCGCGACGCGCGCGATGTTGAACCCCGACTCGCCCGAGGGCGAGCCGCACCCCACCATCAGGTCCTCGACCGAGTGCGGGTCGACCTCGGGGACCTTGGCCAGGACCTCTCGCACGACGTGGGCGACGAGGTCGTCGGGGCGCAGGTCGACGAGCGAACCCTTGAAGGCGCGGCCGATCGCGGTGCGACCGGTGGCGACGATGACGGCCTCGGGCATGGAGCCTCCTCTGAGTATCGGACGAGCCTAGTGAGGCGCGCTGGGGGTCGACGCGAGCGGCCCCGCGTCGGCGAAGCCCTGGCGCACGCCCTGGCCCGCGCGGCGCGCGAGTTGCTCGGGCTCGAAGATCATCCAGTAGGCGTTGCGCGCGTGGTCTCGACTGCGGTTCTCGAAGACCATCGCCAGCGTCGCGTCGTCGTCGGACTCGTCCTCGTGGACGAAGACCTCGAGAATCGGCGTGGAGGTCATGAGCTGGGCCTGCATGATGCCCATCGACGCCTCGTGGGCGCACTGCTTGTCGATCGGCGCGCTCCCGGGCATGCCCAGCGCGACGACCACCGCGCAGCCGTCGCGCTCGATCAGGTTCTTGGCGGCGACGGCGAGGTCCTTGAACCCGGGGACGGTCCTCGACACCACGGTGAAGCGGGTCTCGAAGCCAGGGCAGCGCGCGAGCTCGGCGCGCGCCGCGGCGCCCATGTCGTAGCGCGCGAACATCGTGTCGACGACTCCGATGCGCGTGACGGTCGGCTTGGTGGCGTCCACGTCCCTCCTCGCTCCAGTGTAGGGAGGTCCTTTGGCCCCCGACCTGGCCGCGGGCCGCGCCTAGTGTGACGCCTGACAGGGAGGCGCAATGGCCTGGGACTTTTCCACCGACCCCGAGTTCGCTGAGCAGCTGGAGTGGATGCGCGGATTCGTGCGCGAGGAGATCTTCCCCATTGAGACGCTCGACCTCGGCCACGACGCGCTGATCTCGTTGATCCGCCCGCTGCAGGACCAGGTCCGCGCGCGCGGGCTATGGGCCGCGCACCTGCCCGCCGAGCTGGGGGGGATGGGCTTCGGCCAGGTGCACCTCGGGCTGATGCACGAGGTCCTCGGCCAGAGCCCGTACGCGCCCGTCGTCTTCGGCAACAACGCGCCCGACAGCGGCAACGCCGAGCTCCTCGCCGCGGGCATGGAGATGACCGGTCGCCACGACATCGCCGAGCGCTGGCTCGCGCCCCTGCTCGCGGGCACGATGCGCTCGGGCTTCTCCATGACCGAACCCGAGACCGCGGGGAGCGACCCTCGACTCCTTCAGACGCGCGCCACGCGCGACGGCGACGAGTGGGTGATCAACGGCCACAAGTGGTACACGACCAACGGGTCGGTCGCCGACATCCTCATCGTCATGGCGGTGACCAACCCCGACGTCCACCCCTATCAGGGCTCGTCGATGTTCGTGGTCCCGGTGACGACCCCCGGGGTCACGATCGTGCGCGACGTCGGCTCGATGGACGACCCCGTCGTCACCTACGGGCGCTTCGGCAACCACGCCGAGATCCGCTACGTCGACGCGCGCGTCCCCGCCGAGCACCTCATTGGCCCGGAGGGGTCGGGCTTCCTGCTCGCCCAGGCGCGCCTCGGACCGGGCCGGATCCACCACTGCATGCGCTGGCTGGGCCAGAGCCAGCGCGCGTTCGACATGATGTGCGAGCGCGCGCTCAGCCGCTTCACCCACGGCTCGCTGCTCGCCGAGAAGGGCACGATCCAGACGTGGATCGCCGACTCCGCGGCCGAGATGCACGCCGCGCGGCTCATGACCCTGCACGCGGCGTGGAAGATGGACCAGGAGGGTGCAGCCGCCGCCCGGGTCGAGATCGCCATGATCAAGTACTACGGGGCCAGCGTGCTCTACAACGTGATCGACCGGGCCATCCAGGTGCATGGCGCGCTCGGGTTCTCGACGGATCTTCCGCTCGAGTCGATGTACAGGAATGCGCGGGCCGCCCGCATCTATGATGGGCCAGACGAGGTC
>JBOGFU010000294.1:0-11261 GCA_050743545.1 Acidimicrobiales bacterium
GGTCACGACGACCGCGGCGACCCCGCCGTGGCACGCGGTGCGAATCTGGCGCATCACGGCCTCGGCGTTGGCCAGGTCGAGCGCGCCCGACGGCTCATCGGCGAGCAGGAGGTGACGGCTGCCGGCGACCGCACGGGCGATCGCGACGCGCTGGCGCTCGCCCCCCGAGAGCTGATCGGGAAAGTGGTCCGCGCGGGCCTCGAGTCCGACCGCGCTCAGGGACTCGGCGGCCGCGTCGCGCGCGCTCGCCGCGCGCACTCCGTCGAGCTCGAGGGGTAGCGACACGTTTTCGAGCGCGGAGAGCCCCGCGAGGAGGTTGAAGTCCTGGAAGACGTAGCCGACCGTGCGTCGACGCAGTCGCGCGACCTCCCCGCGCGACAGCGTGGCGACGTCGGCACCGTCGATGAGGACCTGCCCGGCCGAGGGGCTCTCGAGGGTGCCGGCGATCGTGAGCAGGGTCGACTTGCCCGAGCCGCTCGGGCCCATCACCGCGACCATCTCGCCGCGCGAGACGGTGAGGTCGACCCCGCGCAGCGCCTGAACGAGGGTGTCGCCGACGCCGTAGGTCCGGCTTATCGTGCGCAGTTCGAGGACGGGTGTGGGCGTGTCGGTCATGGCCCCACCGTAGGTAGCGCGCCGTGACGTCACCATGGGGGTCATCCCTCAGAGAGACCCCCACGGGTCCGGGATGACCCTTAACTGCTAAGCGAGTCGCTCAATGACGGTCGCGTTGGCGAGGCCGCCGCCCTCGCACATGGTGAGCAGGCCCCAGCGCCCGTTGGTCCGCTCGAGCTCGTTGACCAGCGTCGCCATCAGCTTGCCGCCCGACGCGCCGAGGGGGTGGCCGAGAGCGATGGCGCCGCCGTTGACGTTGACGCGTGCGAGGTCGGCGCCGTGCTCCTTGGCCCACGCCAGCACTACCGGCGCGAAGGCCTCGTTGATCTCCACGAGGTCGATGTCCTCGATGCGCAGCCCGGCGCGATCGAGGACCTTGGTCGTCGCGGGGATCGGTCCAGTCAGCATCGTCACCGGGTCGACCCCGGCCAGCGCGAAGGAGTGGAAGCGAGCGCGCGGCGTGTAGCCGAGCTCCTCGGCGCGCACCGCGCTCATGACGAGCACCGCCGACGCGCCGTCGGTGATCTGGCTGGAGTTGCCCGCGGTGATCTTGCCGCCCTCGAGGTAGGCGGGCTTGAGCCGGGCGAGGGCCTCGAGCGAGCTGTCCGCGCGGATACCCTCGTCGGTCGTGACGACCTCGTCGGTGGGGTTGCCCTCGTCGTCACGCTCGGCGACGGCGATGATCTCGCGGTCGAAGCGACCCTCGGCGGTGGCGCGCGCGGCGCGGCGGTGGCTCTCGAGCGAGTAGGCGTCGAGGTCCTCGCGGCTGAGACCCCACTGGTCGGCGATCATCTCCGCGCCGATGCCCTGGTTCTTGAGGCCGCCCTGGGCCTCGTAGCGCTCGCGCACGCGCGGTCCGAAGGGAAACCCCGAGCCCTGGCCGATTGACGCGCCCATCGCCACTCGCGTCATGGCCTCGACCCCCGCGGCGACGACGATGTCGTAGGCGCCGGCGATGACGCCCTGGGCGGCGAAGTGCAGCGCCTGCTGGGACGACCCGCACTGGCGGTCGACGCTGGTCGCGGGCACGGACTCGGGCCAGCCCGCGGCGAGCACCGCGTTGCGCCCCACGTTGAACGCCTGCTCGCCGACCTGGGAGACGCAGCCGACGATGACGTCGTCGACGAGCCCCGGGTCGAGGTCGTTGCGCTCCTCGAGCGCGCGCAGGGTCTCGCTCAGCAGGTCGACCGCGTGCCAGTTGCGCAGGCGGCCATTGCGCTTGCCGCCGGGGGTGCGCACGGCGTCCACGATTACGGCGTCGGTCATCGTTACTCCTTCGTCGCCGTCGAGCCTACGTGGACCCCGGGGTATGGTCGCGGGCGTGACGCGCCGCGACATGGACCGGTGGCTGGGCGACGGTGGCATGGAGCTCATCGGCGCGCTCGGCGCGCGGCTGAGCGGCTACGGCGTCGACGGCGAGGACCTCGGCTGGGTCGAGGGGACCTTCGCCCCGACCGCGTTGGCCGCCAACCCCCACGGCGTGGTTCAGGCGGGCGTGCACGCGGTCCTCCTTGACGCGGCGATGAACTTCTCGATCAACGCCGCGCTCGAGGGGCGCGACCGCGCCGCGGCGACGATCGAGCTCACCACGGTGCTCGTGCGCCCCGCGACCACCGGCGGGCTCTACCGGCTGCGCGGAGAGGTGGTGCGCCTGTCGCGCGACGTCGCGCACGCCGAGGCGCAGATCGACGACGACGAGGGCAACGCGGTGAGCCGGGGTTCGGGCACCTTCCTCGTGCACCGCGAGGCGCGCGAGGGCTAGGTCGCCCTAGATATGGTCGGCGGGGATCGTGCCCAGTCGCCCGGCCTCGTAGTCCTCGAAGGCCTTGGCGAGCTCCGCGCGGGTGTTCATGACGAACGGCCCGTAGGCGGCGACGGGCTCGCGGATCGGCTCGCCCCCGAGGATGAGCACCTCGAAGGCGTGGGTGCGCGAGTCCTGGGAGGGGTCGGCGGCCAGGACGAGGAAGTCGCCGTCGACGTGAACCGCCATCTGGCCCATCGACAGCGCCGCAGCCTCGAGGCCAACGGTGCCCTGCCCCGCGAGCGCGTAGGTCAGCGCGTTGTAGGCGCGGTCCCAGGGCAGCGCGAGGCGCGCGCCGGGCAGCAATGACACGTGGACGAGCGAGATCGGGGTGTGGGTCGACCCCGGGCCCGCGACGTCGCCCAGCGCGCCGGCGATCACGCGAATCACCGCGTCGCCGGAGTCGTTGGTGAGGAGCGCGACCTGCGTCGCCTCGAGGTCCTGGTAGCGCGGGTTCGTCATCTTGAGCTTGGCGGGCAGGTTGACCCACAGCTGGATGCCGTGAAAGAGGCCGCCCGAGTCGATCAGCGCGTCGGGGGGTCGCTCGATGTGCAGTATCCCCGCGCCCGCGGTCATCCACTGGGTCGCGCCGTTCTGGATGACCCCGCCCCCGCCGATGGAGTCCTGGTGCAAAAAGGTCCCCTCCATCAGGTAGGTCACGGTCTCGAACCCGCGGTGCGGGTGCCACGGCGTGCCCTTGGGCTCGCCCGGCCCGTAATCGACCTCGCCCATCTGGTCCATGTGCACGAAGGGGTCGAGGTCGGCGAGGTCGATCCCGGCGAACGCGCGTCGCACGGGGAAGCCCTCGCCCTCGAGCCCGCGCGGGGCGGTGGTGACGGCCTTGACGCGCCGCGCGCGGTCGCCGTCGACCGGCGCCACGGCGCGCGGCAGCTCGAGTGGGTTCTCAACGGTGACGGCGGGCATCAGCGAGATGGTACCGGGGAGGCTCCCCGGCGCGTGCGCGCGACCCGCCACGCTCGGCGGGCGACCACCGCGACGATGAGCGCGGTGAGCACCAGCGCGACCGGGCCGTCGCCGAGGTCGCGGCCGGGGCTGGGCTTGGCGAGGTAGTCGGCGATCGACGCGCCGAGCGGGCGGGTGAGCACGTAGGCGGTCCAAAAGCACGCGACCGCGTTGACGCGGTAGCGCGCGTAGGCGACCGCGGGGATGAGGATTGCCACCGCGAAGACCGCCGCGGACTTAAGAAAGCCCAGGTTGTAGGTGTAGGCGGAGAGGTCCCCGGCGGCGGTGCCCAGCGCGAAGGTCGCCACGACCGCGGCCCAGTAGAAGAGCTCTCGGCGCGAGGTGGTGACCTCGTGGATCGACAGCGTGCCCTCGACGCGGTACCACGCGACGAAGACCGCGGCGAGGATGAGCGCGAAGAGGGGAGTGGACGCGGCGTAGGCAACGTGGAATCCGACGTGCAGGACGTCCGCGCACATGGTGCCGAAGACCCCGACGAGCACCACCGCGGTCCAGTACGACGTCACCAGGTAGCGCGGCGCGCGCAGCTGGTTGTAGAGGACCACGACGAAGACCACGGCCACCCCCAGCACCGCGAGCTCGGGGTTGAAGCGGTGGACCAGGTAGTCCGACGTCGACTCTCCCATCGCCGTCGAGAGCAACTTGGCGAACCAGAACGTCGCGTCGGGCTCGGCGACCTTGCCCGCGCGAAAGCGTCGGGTGGGCGCGCGCACGCGGGTCTAACGCCCGACGTAGTGGCGGTCGGCGGCCTCCAGCGCGCGATCGAGGCGGCTGAGCCCGTCGCGCATCTCCTCGGCGGTGATCGTGCACGGCGGCACGACGTGCACGCGATTGAAGTTGGAGAAGACCAGCAGGCCCTCGGCCTTGGCCGCGGCGAGCAGGTCGCCCATGGCCGGCGACGACGAGCCGTAGGGGGCGAGGGGCGCGCGTGTGTCGCGGTCCTCGACCAGCTCGAGCGCGAAGAAGACTCCGGTGCCGCGCACCTCGCCGATCACGCGGTGGCGCCTCGCGAGCTCGACGAGCCCTGGGCCGAGCACGCTCTCGCCGATCGCTCGCGCGTTGTCGACGATCCCCTCGGCTTCCATGGCCTCGATCGTCGCGACCGCGGTCGCGCAGGCCAGCGGGTGGCCGGAGTAGGTCAGCCCGCCGGGGTAGACGCGGTCGTTGAAGGTCGCCGAAATCGCCTCGTTGATGATGACCCCGCCGAGGGGCACGTAGCCGCTGGTGACGCCCTTGGCGAACGCGACGAGGTCGGGTGCCACGTCAAAGAGGTGGTGGGCGAACCACGCGCCTGCGCGTCCGAAGCCGCACATGACCTCGTCGGCGACGTAGACGATCCCGAATCGATCGCACAGCTCGCGCACCCCGGCGAGGTAGCCCGGTGGCGGCACCATGATCCCCGCGGTGCCCGGGATGGTCTCGAGGACGATCGCCGCGATGGTCGCGGGCCCCTCAAAGAGGATCGTCGACTCGAGGTGCTCGAGGGCCCGCGCGCACTCCTCGGCCTCGGTGGTCGCGTGGAACTCGGAGCGATAGAGGTACGGGCCAAAGAAGTGGATGACCCCCGCGCTGGCGTTGTCGTTGGGCCACCGCCGTGGGTCGCCGGTCAGGTTGATCGACGTCGACGTCGCGCCGTGGTAGCTGCGGTAGGTCGCGAGCACCTTGTGGCGCCCGGTGTGCAGGCGCGCCATGCGCACCGCGTGCTCGATGGCCTCGGTGCCCCCGTTGGTGAAGAAGACCTTGGCCGCGCCGTCAAAGGAGCGGTCGAGGATGAGCTCGGCGGCTCGGTAGCGCGACTCGTAGCCGTGCTGGGGGGCGATCGTCGCCAGGCGATCGGCCTGGTCGCGGATCGCGGCCACGACCGCGGGGTGCTGGTGGCCGACGTTGGTGTTGACGAGTTGGGAGGAGAGGTCGAGGTAGGTCGTTCCGTCCTCGGTGGTGACGTGGACGCCGTGCGCGGAGGCGACCATCATCGGCGAGATCGACGCCTGGGCCGACCACGAGTGAAAGACGGAGGCGCGTTCGCGCTCCTGGCTGGTCAGCGCGGACCGGTCGGTGGCCATGGGACCTTCTTTCGTCGCCGAAACGCTAACCCACCTTCTTCGGCCGAACCCCGTGGCCCACGAGCGTCGTTCGGGTAAGTTGCCGGACTGGGCGGACAGGTGGGGTTAAGAGCCAAAAGGGGTACATATGCGCTTTCTCAAACTGTCCGTCGCCGCGACCGCGATGCTCGCGGGATTCGCGGCGCTCAGCGCTGGCGCGGTGGCGTCGGCGACGAGCGTTGGCAACTGCACGCCGTCACAGATCTCGGTCTCGCTGGGTCACTCCAACGGCGCCGCGGGCACGATCTACTACCCGATCGTCTTCACCAACACCGGCGCGACCTGCGTGATCTGGGGTCTGCCGCACATCCAGCCCGTGGCCGGTTCCCCACGCGTCGCGCTCGGGCCCGCGGCGCACAGCGAGTCGATGGGCGAGATGCCCGCGCGCCACACGATCTCCAAGGGCCAGTCGGTAAGCGTGGACTTCGGGGTCACTGAGTCGGGCAACTTCACCGCATCGACGTGCGTCGCGAAGAACGCCACCGGCGTGCGCGTCTTCATCCCTGGCTTTGTTACGGCGCACTACCTCACCCTCAAGATCTCGGTGTGCACCAAGCGCTCGAGCACGTCGACGCGCCTGCTGACCCCGGGCTCCACGGGGATCTAACCCCGCGGTCAACGCCTAGGGCGTCATCGACGCGCCGTGGCGCGACTCGTTGTAGAGGATGAACTGACCGCTCCCGGCGCGTCGCGCGTCGGCGAGCGCGGCGCGCGCCGCCGTCGTCATGGCGTCGACGCTGGTCAGCGCGTCGGAGTTGAGCACGAAGCCGATGCTCGCCGACGTGATGACGCGCTGGTCGTTGACCTCGAGGGGTCCACGGACCTCGTCGACGAGTCGCTCGGCGATCCCCTCTACGGACTCGGAGGCGTCGACCTCGTCGAGCAGCAGGACGAGTTCTCCGGGGTCGCCGCGCGTCGCGGTGTCGCTCTCGCGCACGACCGCGCGCAGCTTGGCGGCGAAGTGGTTGGCGAGCGCGTCCATCGCGCCTGGTCCGAGGCGCTGAAGCGCCGCGGGGTCGTCGACGGCAATCACCAGGAGCGCGAAGTGCGTGCGCCGCCGGTCGGCCACGCTGATCCGGTGAGCGAGGCGGTCGTCAAACAGCTCTCGTGACGCCAGGCCGGTGCGCGCGTCGCGCAGCGAGACCCCACCGGCCAGGCTCATCTCGGCGACCTGGGTGGTGAGGTCGCTGACGCGTCGCTCGAGGTCGCGCACCGACACGCCGAGCTCGTGGCCGAGGAAGTTGGCGCTCTCGGCGACCGCGTCGAGCAGGTCACCCGACGCCGTGCTCTCGGCGCGGGCGTCGAAGCGCATCGTCGCGAACATCTGGAGCGCGCTCGCGATGTCGGCGAGGCGACGGTCGTCCTCGGGGCTGCGACGCGGGCGCTCGTCGTCGTGGTTGGTCGGCGTCGGAGTGGGGGCGTCGGTCACGTCGTTAGGTGGCGGGAGTCCCGGCGTTGTCGTCGCCGGGGTCGCTCGTTGCCAGAGTACCCAACCAACGTCGCGTCGGCCCGGACGGTCCCGGGTCAGGCGTCGGGGGCGGTCGTCGTGGTGGTGGTCGACGTGGTCGTCGTGGTCGACGTGGTCGTTGAGGTGGGTGGCGTGACCGTGACCTCGTGGGTGGGCGAGCGGTAGGAGTGCCCGTAGCCCGTATAGGTCGCGTAGACCCCGACGGTCCCGGGCGGGGGGTTGGCGACGGTCACCATGCACTCGCCGAAGGGGCTCGGACGACAGGTGCTGAGGGTCGCGCCGACGTGCGTCGAGACGATCGTCCAGGGGTAGAAGCCCAAGGGGTTGGCGAGGACCCCGGTCACCTGAAAGACCGCCGGCGCCCCGGACCTGACGACGGCGGGCGCGTCGACGTCGAGGCGCCACTGGGCGACCGGGATGACGAACTGCGCGTTGGTGGGGGGCGAGTAGCCGTAGCGGTTGTACGACTGGCCGGTCACCCAGTAGACGCGGTGGTTCTTGAGTCCTCGGATGATGCAGTTGGGCTCGTAGTACACCGGCGCGCCGCAGTGCCACGTCGTCACCCCATCGGTGATCGTGACGCGATAGCCCTCGACGGGCGCGCCGCCGGCGCTCGCCGACGGGTGCATGTAGGTCCACACCTCGCCGTCGTGCACGTTGCCCGACAGCTGCTGGGGTGACGACGGCACCGTCGCGTCGCACCGAGCCGCGCCGCGCGCCGAGGCGATGTCACCGCCCGCGTCGACCGCGACGAAGCGCCCGGCCCCGAAGGCGACGGCGGTCCAGTTCGACGCCGCGCTCGTCGCCACGGGTCGCGTCGACCACTGGGCTCCCGTGGGCGACGTGATGAGCGGGTTGCCCGACGCGCCCGACTGCCCCGCGGCGACGAAGGCGCCACAACCGAAGGCGACCGAGTCAATCGCGTGGGCCGGCGCGTACCGGCTCAACGCCCACGCGTAGCCGTCCACCGACGTGGCCACGTAGCCCGCGCTCGACCCGGTGCCGAGGGCCGCGAAGGTGCCGTTTCCGTAGGCGACGGCGTTGAGGTGTAGGCCCCCCGCGGGCAGAGCAACCGCGCCCACGTACTGGTGAACGTAACGCCAGTGGAGTCCGTCGATCGAGATCAGGACGTCGCCGGCGTTGGCGTCGACCGCGATGAAGCGTCCGTCACCGAAGACGACCGACGAGAAGTCGTCGTGCGAGTTCCAAAAGTGTCGGGTCCAGGTCACCCCGTCGCTCGACGTGACGACGAGGCCGGTGGAACTCACCGCGGCGAAGAGCCCCTTGCCGTAGGCGAGCCCCGACCATCCGCCGAAGACGACGGGGCTGGTGAGCTGGTAGTAGGTGCCGGGGGGACCGGCCTGCACCGTCCAGGTGGCGGCGTCGCCCGAGGTCATCTCAAAGGGCGCCGAGGTCGCCGACGACAGGGCGACGTAGCGCCCCGCGCCGTAGGCCGCCGCCCGCCACGAGCCAGTCGGAATCGGACGCTCGACCCACGTCGTCCCGTCGCTCGACACGGCGCTCTCTCCCGAGTCGCCGAGGGCGATCCACCGGCCATTGACAGAGGCCACCGAGGACCATCCATCGGTCGGCGCGGGGGTCAGCGCGGGCGAGACCACCCACGACGTCGCGGCCGACGCGACCGACACGGGGTCGGTCACGCACACGCCAACGGCCGCGACGACGGCCAGCGTCGTCACCCAGATTCGCCGTCCCGACATCGACTGTCGACTCACGTGCCCTCCCGAAGCCGAGGGAAAAGTCTGGCAGTGGCGCCCCACATTCATCTCTACGCGTTCACAAAGGTTTCTCGCGCGCTGCCCGACGGGTCGACCGTGCCACGTCGGGGGCGTTGTTGTCGGTGAGGCGACGACAGAAGTCGATGGGCCAAGGCGCGTCTGCGCCGTCGTCGGCGGCTCCGCTGATTTCAAACTCGAATTCGGCGTTTCGGAAACTCGGATTGGCCTCTGACCAGGCGCAACGTCGTCGTCAAATCCGCTCAGCCCGTGAAGTCCACACCGCCAGCGATTCGTCCGGTCGTGGCGTTGACGAACTCGACCTGCGTCGCGTGCGCGACGTTGAGTGACGGCTTCTGTCCCACGGTGACGAACCCGGTTTGGAGAAGGCCCACCGGGTAGAAGGTGATCGCGTAGACCGGAACCCGCACGAACGGCGGGGAGCCCCCCGGTTCGGTGAGCGCTCCCAACGACATCGTCGCTGTCGTATCTGGCCCTCGAAGTGCCGACCCCCACTTGTTGGCCACCGCGAAGGCCGCCTGGGGCGACACGCGCACTCCCTCGAGCTTCCGGGGGCTGAGGGCAACGAAGACGAAGTGAGAGGCCGCGATCACGGCCGGTGACAGCGACAGGTAGGGAGTCGTGGCGCCCGGCCCAGCTGGCCGCGCCGACCGAGCGAGCAGCGCGCCGGCGGCGAGCGCCGCGACCCTCAGCACGCTCAAAGCTGTGCGCGACAGACGGGTCACCAGTGGATCCGCTCAACCTCGTAGCCAGATTGTCCGTCAGGCACACCACCGGTCAATAGAACCGTCTTCGCATTTCTGACTCGAATTCGCCGTTTCGCTAACTCGGATTGCGCTCCGACCAGGCCAGACGCGTTTCACAAACCCGACCCGAGCAGCAGAAAGTCCCGGTGCTCCTTCGACACCGGGACTTCCGTCGCAGCTCAGATCGACTTTTGTCGGCGGCTCTCGGTGGGGCTAGTAAGAATCGAACTTACGACCTCGTCATTATCAGTGACGCGCTCTAACCGACTGAGCTATAGCCCCGCAGGGGATACACCCTACCTCAGGGGCTCGCCGCCAACGGTGGGCGGACCGTCGCGCAGCCGCGCCGCGAACGACTGACTCGCCGTCGCGAGGAGCGTGCCGCGCTCGCTCCACAGGTACGCCGTGCCCTGACCGAAACCGCCGTGCAGCGCGTGCATCGAGATGTCGCACAGGACCCATTCGGTGGAGTCGAGAGTGGCGATCCGCAGTGTGTTGTCGAGGCTCGACCCGAATGTGAAGCGCCCGAGCGGCTCGCGCGCGCCGCCCGAGACGAAGTCACCAAAGATGGCCAGCGTCGCCGCGGAGGGCTCGAGGTGACCGGGCAGGCGAATCCACATCGCCGAGCGAGGCGTCCCCGGTGTCCCGTCGAGCTGGTCGACGGTGCGCCCGAGCGCGACGCGGCTCTCGAGGTGCTGGAAGATGTTGGCGCCCATCACCAGCGGCACGTGGTTCGCGGGGCAGTCCAACGGCGCGGGCAGGTCGGGCATCGTCATCCACGGCGTCGGTGCGTCGAGGTCGCCCGTGCCCAACGCCGCGGAGATGGTCAGGACGTCGCGACCGAGCGCCGACGCGGTCGCGCGCGCCTGGGTGATCCGACCGCCGACGACCTCGAGGTCCGCGCTCACGGTGACTCGCGCCCCCGTTGGCGCGCGCGATAGGTACTGCGCGGTGGCCCACGCCGTGGGCCGCCCGCTGGCCTCTTCGAGCGCGGCGATTCCCGCGGCGAGCCCCGCGCCGCCGTAGAGGAAGTGGCCCGGAGTGATGACGCGCTCGGTCACGTCAAACGTCCAGGTCGACTCGTCGACGCGCGACAGTCCTAGGAACTCGCGTACGTCCACGAGCGCCGACTTTACCGGTGGTCGCCGGAGCCCCCGGCGGGCAGACTGAGGGAATGATTGACCCGCGCTTCGTCTACGTTGCCGCGGCGCTCTCGCTCTACGGCGTCTACGACTACGTGCGTGCGACACTGCGCGGTCAGACCCAGCCCAACCGGGTGTCGTGGGGCCTGTGGGGGGTCGCGGGCGTGCTGGCCTTCGTCGTCGAAGTTCAACAGCACGTCGGGCTCGCCGCGCTCATGACGTTGATGTTCGGGGTCGCGCCGCTCATCGTCGTCGCGGCGTCATTCGCCAACTCGCACAGCGTGTGGCGCGTCGGCCCCTTTGACGTCGCGTGCGGTGTCGTATCGGTGCTCGGGATTGTCTGCTGGGCGCTCATCCACCAGCCCACCGTCGCGCTGGTGGCGTTCATCGCCTCGGACCAGATCGCCGCGCTGCCCACCGTGCGCAAGTCGTGGATCGCGCCCGAGACCGAGTCCGCCAGGGTCTTTGTCACCGGGGTGATCAACTGCGCGATCACCCTCTTCACGCTGCGACACTTCACGACCGAGGGTGCGATCTTCCCGGGCTGCATCCTGGTGTGCGACGCGGTGATCTCCGCGCTGGTCGTCGCCCGGCTTGGCCCGCGATGGCGCGCGGCACGACACCGCCCCGTGGCGGTGGCGACGTG
>JBOGFU010000295.1:0-2570 GCA_050743545.1 Acidimicrobiales bacterium
GGTGCGCACCGTCGACGCCGGGCACCACTGGACGGTCGTGGCCCGACTCCCCGCGGCGATACGCGTGAACTTCGGCTTCCAGGCCACACGGCTGTCCTTCGCGTCGCCGCGCGTGGGCTACCTGGGCGGCGCGGGATCGTCGGTGTGGATGACGACCGACGGGGGCGGTTCGTGGTCGCGCGTGGCGACCCCGGGGGTCGACCCGACGTTTCTCGTTGGCACGTCGCGACTGTGGGTGACGAGCTCGCTCTGTCCTCGGACCCGTCCTCACGCCAACCCGCAGACGTGTCGCTCGGTGCTGACGTCCTACCGATGGGGCTCACCCTCCGCCTCGTCGAGCAATAAGGTCCCCGTCCCCCGCACGGGAGTCTGGCGCGGCGCAACCCCACTGGCCCAGACCCCCGACTCCGTCGCGGGTCTCGTCGTCAACGTGGGCGCGACCGAGGGCGGCCGGTCGTCGCTCTTCTCTACGACCGATGACGGCGCGTCGTGGCGTCGCGTCGCCAACCCCTGCGGCGCGGACCCCGTGTCGCAACTACTCACCCAAGTGCCGACGCGCTGGCTCCTGTACTGCTGGCAGGACCAGGGAATGAACCAGGGCCACAACGAGCTCTGGTCGTCGAGCACCCGCGGGGCGTCGTGGACCCCGATCGCCAACGAGTCGATGGGCCACTCCGACGCGAGCCACGTCGGCGACGAGTACCTCACCGTGACCTACAGCGGCAATCGGCGCCTCCTCTGGGCCGCGGTCGGGGGCGCGTCGGGCGGGCTGGAGTACAGCGTCGACGGGGGGAGCCACTGGGCGTCGGTCGACGTCGCGACCGACCTCTACGGCGGATCGCCGGAGTTCGTCAGTGCCCTCGGCGCCACCGGCGCGATCTTCGGCGTGGTCACCGGGCCGCAGTGGGAGACCACCAACGGCCGAACGTGGGCCCGTCTGCCGGGCCTGGCGGCGGGCGAGGTCAACGGCCATCCCCTGTGCTCGCCGAGCGTCGGGGCGCGGGCCCACGTCGGATTCGTCGGGACCACCCCGACCAACACAACCCACCCCGGCCACTCCGTCGACGTGGAGGTCGTCAACGACGGCTCGGCGCGTTGCTACCTCACGGGGACCCCGACCCTGCGACTCGAGGCGGGGAGCCCCCTCGCGCGGCGCGGTCAGCCCGGAGTCCCCGCGTGCTGCGCGGTCAACCCCGTCGTCGTCCTCGAGCCCCACCGCGGGGTCGCGAGCGTGTTCGTCAACTTCTCACCGGTCGCGTCCTACGGCGCGGGCTACTGCCGGCCCTTCGTCGTGCGGGCCCTTCGCCTCACCTTCGCGCCCGGGGCCAGCTTTCGCGTGGCCTCGCCGCCGCTCAACTCGTGCGCCGCGTTCTCGACCGCGAGCGTCGGAGTCGCGCAGAGGGGCGTCGCGCACAGCCTGCTGCCGTGAGCTAACTGACGACGGGTCCCCCCGAGCGCACCTCCGAGACGCGCTCGAGCGACGCGCGAAGGTCCTTCAGCCACGCGGCCTCGTGCTGGGCGACGAATCGCACGCACCACGCGACCGCGTCCGAGCGGCTTCGCGCGACGCCCGCGGCCGCCAGGGTGTCGAGGACCTCGCGTTCGGTGGCGCGAAGTCGCGTCATGACCGGGACCCCGAGGCCGGTGAAGAAGGTGGTCTCGCCCGCGGTCCTCACACCCCACGACACCGCGACGCCGAGCGCGGCCTCCAGCGTCTGGGCGATGGCGATGCGCTGGTCGCGGGTCGCCTCGCGGAACCCCGCGGCGTCGCCGCCGGGCGCCGACGACGCCAACTCTCCGACGATCAGGGCCTCGTCGGCGTCGACGACGAGCGCCGGCTCCCCGACGAACCAGTCGGCGGGCACCAGCGGCGCCAGGGTCTCACGAATCTTGGTCTCTTGTAATGATGTAATCATTCTTACGACACTAGCGAGGGAGGCCCGCCACGTGCCCCCACCCCACGATCAGGGAGTACGCGCCGCACGGCTTTAGGCGGCGAGCGAGGGGTCGATGATGAGGCAGCTCGACAGCGCGGTGGCGACCGCCCGCCCGGCGCCGTCGACGACCTCCGCGGACGCCACGCTCACCCGCCTCCCCGCGCGAACGATGAGACCGGTCGCCCTCAGCACGCCGCTCTCGAGGGTGACGGGACGCAGATAGTTCACGTGCAGGTCGACCGAGGTGTAGAGGACCCCCGCGTCGAGGGTGCTCTGGACCACGCACCCGGCGACGGTGTCGCAGAGCGTGCACACCAGTCCGCCGTGCACGACGCCGATCGGGTTGTAGGTCGACGCGTCGGGCTCGCACTCAAAGACCACGCGGCCGCGCTCGACCTCGGTGATGGCGAACCTCATCAGCGCGGCCATCGGGGGGCGCGGCAGCCGACCGTCGCGAATTGCCTCTAGGAACGCGACGCCGTCCATCGTGGGCGCCGCGGTCGCGGCGATGAAGGGGTCGTGCCACTCGACGGTGCGCGTCGACGGGTCTCCCCAGCCCGACGCGTCGCTCACGCGGGCTCCTCGGCCGCGGCCACCGCGAGCGACCCCTCGGCGCGCGCACCGGCCGACGCG
>JBOGFU010000296.1:0-5683 GCA_050743545.1 Acidimicrobiales bacterium
CTCGAGGATCCGGTGCCCGAGCCGCCGACGCCGCCCGGCGCGCACCCGGTTCCGCCGGCGCCGCCACCACCACCGGTCACGCCGCTGGCGCCACCCCCGGCGCCACCCACGATGACTGTGAAGACCGTCGCGGAGCTGCTCGACGGAATGGTGATCGTCCCAGCGACCGTGCCGCCCGCCGCGCCACTGGCTCCGCTGGCCCCGCCCCCGCCACCGGCTCCGTTGAGGGTGAATGTGAACGAGGTGACGTTGGCGGGGATGGTCAGGGTGTGGCTACCGGCGGTGGTCAGGCTCACGACCACGAGGTTGGTCGTCGTGCCCTGAAAGGTGGAGCTCGCCGCGCTCTTCCAATTGCTCCCCACTACCGCCACCACGGCGTAGGTGTACGTGGTGTTGGTGACGAGCCCGCTGTCGGTGCACGACGTCGCGCTCACGGTGCCGTGACAGCCACTCCCACTGGGCACCGCCGCGCCGTTCCTCGTCACGGTGTAGGCCGACGGGCTCGCGCCGCTCGCCGGCGGATTCCAACTGAGAAGCAGGCTGGTCGACGACGCGGATGACGCGCTCCCGCCCGTGGGCGGGTTGACCGTGTTTGACCGCGCCTGTCCCGGGTGCGTGGCCGACGTGAGCCCGACCGCCCAGTTGGCCGCCGCCGCGACGGTGACCCCGGACATAACCACCGCCAAGGCGGCCAGAAGCGGCGTCAGGATTCGTCGCCCGGACCGGCGAAGTGGAGATGTCACGCTACAAACAAGATATTAAATCGAGAACGTCGCCTGGTTGATGTCCCGGGCGGGCGATCCTCAGCGCGTGACGTGGCGACCGAAACCGTCGACCGGAGTCGGGTGCGGTCCCTCTCGTCGAAAAATCGGTGGGCCGTAGAGGACTTGAACCTCTGACCCCCTGCGTGTCATGCAGGTGCGCTACCGGACTGCGCCAACGGCCCCTAGGGGAGCCAGCCTACCACTTGGCCCCTTCTGCGCCCCTACCGCGACCACGTGGTCGCGGCTCGGTGGCTCAGTCAGACCCGTCGGATTGATCACCGGGAGCGGAACGAGAGTGAACCCCCCGCGGGTCGAAGTCGGGCACGTCGGGGTGATGACGGATGATGTGGTCGAGCTTGGCGTGAAGGTCGCCGTGATGGCTCATGAGGTGATTCATCCGCTCGTGGACCTCAGCCAAGCGACGGTGCATGTCCTCATTGGCTCGGTGACCGCTCTCTTCAAGCAACGCGGAGATACGTCGGCGCAGCGGAGGCCAGAAAACGGCGACGAAGATGATGGCGATCACCGCTTGGACGAGGGTCGCAATGATCTTTGGCGCGATCCGCGAGGTGTCCAGCGGCCAGAAGTCCGCGACCATGCGCGCGCGCCACCACGGAAAGATGAACGCGGCCACGACGTCCGCGACGACGAGGGCCACCGCGACACCCGCGAGCGCGAGCTGCGCGCGCCGGCGACCCGGGTCGCCTTCCATCGCGGCCATCTCCTGGATCGACTTCATTGCCCGACCCCTCGCTGACACGGTGACATCGGGTGGTCTCCCATCCTGCTCGAGTGTCGACGCTCACCAACGCGGCGTCGCGGACACCGTATCGGGAGACCGCGCGGCCCAGGGGACATTCACGCCGCGTTCGACGACGCGGGTCAGTCGTCCGAGCGTTGGTCACGGCGTGTTCACCCCGGCGTCACCGCCAGAGCGCGCGCGCCGTCGGCGTGTCCGCCGCGGAGAGTCGGCGCGCGTCGCCACGAGCCATCTCGTGACCTTCGTCCCCGGGGGTGGACAGCGATCCTCCCTAACATCGGCGGTGGTGGCCGAAGCACTCCTCAACTGCGTCGATCTGCGGCGGAGCTTTAACGGTCGGGCCGCCGTCGACGGGATCAGCCTCTCGATCGAGCCCGGCGAGATCTACGGTCTCTTAGGCCCCAACGGCGCCGGCAAGACTACGACGATCAAAATGGTCTGCGGGCTGCTGGAGCCCGACGCGGGCACGGTGACGGTGGCCGGGCGCAGCTCCGAGACCGACCTGTCGGTCAAGGACGTCATTGGCTACGTCCCCCAAGACATCGCCCTCTACCCCGACCTCACGGCCCGCGAGAACCTCAGCTTCATCGGCCGGCTCTACCAGCTCTCGTCCGACCTCCTCGCCGAGCGCGTGGCCGAGGTGCTCGACATCTGCGACCTCACCGATCGCGCCGACGACCGCGTCGACGCGTTCTCCGGCGGGATGAAGCGACGCCTCAACATCGGCGCGGGGCTCCTGCACCACCCCAAGCTCCTCGTGCTCGACGAGCCCACCGTCGGGGTCGACCCCCAGAGCCGCCACTCGATACTCGAGCGCGTCCAGGAGT
Source organism: Acidimicrobiales bacterium (assembly GCA_050743545.1). Classification (GTDB taxonomy): domain Bacteria; phylum Actinomycetota; class Acidimicrobiia; order Acidimicrobiales; family RAAP-2; genus RAAP-2. The sequence continues at coordinate 2,352 of JBOGFU010000296.1, forward strand.
TCGGCCGCACGGGCATGGCGGTGCTCTACACCACCCACTACATGGACGAGGCCGAGCGCGTCTGCGACCGTGTAGGGATCATCGACCACGGTCGACTCATCGCCGAGGGCAGCCGGCGCGAGCTCGTCGAACGCCTCGGCGAGCGCGACCACATCGCGATCGGCGCGTCCGGCAACCTCGACGGGCTCGCCGGCGCGCTGCGCGACGTGCCCGGGGTGGACTCCGTGGCGACCAGCGACGGCGCGATCCAGGTCGTCGCGAGCGACGGGCGGCGGATCCTCCCCCACCTCCTCGAGGCCGCCGAGGGAATCGACGTCGCGATCAGCGCCATCGACGTGACCGAGCCCGACCTCGAGGCGGTGTTCCTGCACCTCACGGGCACCGCGCTGCGGGACTGATCGACGTGCCCGCCGTTTTCGTCATCGCCGGCAAGGACCTGCGCCAGCGCCTGCGCGACCGGTCGGCGATCGTCATCGGCCTCATCGCGCCCCTGCTCATCGCCGGGCTTATGAGCGTCGCCTTCAAGGGCACCGAGAGCTTTCACCTCACCCTCGGCGTGGTCAACGCCGACCACGGCCCCGTCGCCGCCGGCCTCGTCAAAGCGCTCGACGCGCCCTCGACGCGCTCGATCGTCTCGACCAAGTCCTACGCGAGCGAGTCCGCGGCGCGAGCGGCGGTGCACGGCCACCACCTCGCCGCGGCGCTCATCATCCCGGCGGGCTTCAGCGCGTCGGTGGCGACCGCCCACCCGGAGTCGCTCGCCGTCGTCACCAGCGTGAACAACGAGATCGCGGGCAACGTCGCCGAGGCGATCGTGACGTCCTTCGCCGCCCAGATCAACGCCGACCGCCTCGCGGTCTACACCGCGCTTCAATCGCACCCGAGCGCGAGCGCGAGCGAGCTGGCGTCGCTGGCGACGAACCTGCGCATACCCCTCCAGGCCATCGAGCGTCCGATCGGCGCCCACGAGCTCACCGCGATCAGCTACTTCAGCCCGGCCATGGCCATCTTCTTCCTGCTCTTCACGATCAGCTTCACGTCGCGCAGCTTCTTCGTCGACCGCGGCCAGGGGATGGTCGAGCGCATGCGCGCGGCCCCCGTGCGCCCGATCGAGATCCTCGCCGGCAAGGCGCTGTCGGTCCTCGTCTACGGCACGATCAGCCTGGCGACGGTCGCGGTCATCACGTCGCTGGCCTTCGGCGCGCGCTGGGGCAACCCGCTCGCCGCGGCGCTGCTGGGGCTCGCCATGGTGATCTCCGTGGTCTGCCTCACCGCGATGGTCATCGGCCTCGCGCGCAACCAGCGCCAGGCCGAGGGGATCTCCTCGGCAATCATCTTCGGGCTGGCGCTGCTCGGCGGGAACTTCATCTCGATCTCGTCGTCCCCCCCGCTGCTGCGCACGCTGTCGCTCTTCACCCCCAACGGCTGGGCGCTGCGCGGCTACACCGACCTCTCGACCATCGGTGGCGGGGTCGCCACGGTCGTGACGCCGATTCTCGCGATCCTGGCGATATCGCTCCTCACCGGCTCGATCGCGGCGTCACTCGCCAAGCGGGCCGTGTCGTGAGGGCCATCGCGATCGCGCGCGCGTCGATCCGGCGGGTCACGCGCGACCGCACGTCCCTCTTCTTCCTGATCGTGCTGCCGGTCATCGTGATCGTCATCGTGGGCGCGACCGCTCGCGGCTTCACGACCTTCAAGGTCGGCGTCGACGCGGTCGGCGCCGACGCCCAGGGGCGCGAGCTCGTCTCCGCGCTCGAGCACACGAGCGGGATCGACGTCGTTTCCTACACCAGTGAGAAGAGCCTCACCCTCGGCCTCGCGCGCGGCGAGGTGAGCACCGGGGTGCTCATCCCGCGCGACCTGGGCGCCGCCGAGCGCTCGGGCCGAACGATCGGCGTCACGGTCTTCGCCGAGCGGGTCAACAACACCCAGCAGGCCGCGGCGACCGCGGTGTCGTCGGTCATCTTGCGCCAGGGCGCTCTCGTCGAGGCGGCGCGCTTCACCGCGGCGCACAGCGCGTCGTCCTACGACGTCGCGCTGGGGGCCGCGACCCGGCTGCAGGCCTCGGTGCCGCGCGTGACGGTCCGCACCGTCAGCGCCGACACCACCGCGTCGACCCTCCCCCAGGGCTACGCCTACAGCGCGCCCACCGAGCTCGTGCTCTTCGTCTTCCTCTCCGCGCTCGCCGGGGGTGGCACCATCATCGACACCCGACGCCTCGGCATGTACGAGCGGATGCTCGCCGCGCCCCTGCGCGCGCGCACGATCGTCCTGGGCGAGACCCTCACCTACTTCTGCATCGCGCTGGCCCAGTCGCTGCTCATCGTGGTGGTGGGGTCGGTCGCCTTCGGGGTCTCGTGGGGCGACCCCCTCGCGGCGATCGCGCTGGTCCTTCTCTGGGCGCTCGTCGGCGCGGGCGCGGGGCTGCTCGCGGGCACGCTCTTTAGGACCCCCGAGCAGGCCGGGTCGATCGGCACGACCGCGGGGCTCGCGCTCGCGATGCTCGGCGGGTGCATGTGGCCGCTCTCCATCGTCTCGACGGTGATGCGCGAGGTGGGCCACGTCGCGCCCCAGGCCTGGGCGGTCGACGCGTGGACCGCGCTGCTCGCGCGCCACGGCACGATCGTGACGATCCTGCCGCAGCTGGGTGTGCTCGCCGGCTTCGCCGCGGTGCTCCTCGCGGTCTCGACGTCGCGCCTCACTCGCCAGCTGCGCTAGCCCGCGCGAGCGAGGACGACTACCCCGTCGTGGGGTGGACCCGCCCCTTGCGCAGGTAGGCCACCGGCCCGAAGAAGTTCGCCCCGATGGCGATCGCCCAGCGCCACTTGGGTCCCCGCACCTGACTGTCGGGGCGACGCGCGAGGTCCGACCACGCGATCACCGCGAGGGTGAACTGCGTGAGCCCGAGGACGACGGTCGCCGCCTTCTGGAGGGGCGACATGTCGCGCCACCTCTTCTTGCGCCGGGTGGTGATGCCTCTCATGGCGCCAGTCTCGCGCGAATCCGTCGAGTCGTGCCAGGGCCCGAGGTCCCGAGGTCGAGCGAGCGCGCCGGGCGCCGCGACGCCACCGAGGTGACGAGGCCCCGCGGCCTCAGCGAGCCGTGCGCTCGACCGGCTCGTCGGTGACCGTGGCCGGCGCCGCCAGCAGGTCGAGCGGGCGCTGGCCGGCGTTGTTGCGCACGACCTGCTCTAAGAACACGTCGACCGCGGCGCGAGCGTCTTGCAGCGCGTCGTGGCCGCCGGGGTGGACCCGCCCCTTGCGCAGGTAGGCCACCGGCCCGAAGAAGTTCGCCCCGATGGCGATCGCCCAGCGCCACTTGGGTCCCCG
>JBOGFU010000297.1:0-2955 GCA_050743545.1 Acidimicrobiales bacterium
GGCCTGACCGGTGTCGGTGGTCGCCACCCCCACCGTGCGCGCGACGTCGCCCGCGCGACCCGAGAATCGCGCGGTGAGGGCGAGGTTGTCGACGACGTGGTCGGCGATCGCCGCGGGGATGGTGGCCGAGGGGTCGAAGGCCACTTCGATGTCCCACGTGTGCATCGCGTGCTCGTTGAGTCGGAGCCCCACGAACCCGTCGAACCCCACCGAGATCGGCCCCATCGAGAACTCGAAGCCGGCGCGTTGGGCCTCGTCGCTCGCCTCGAGTCGAGCGAGCAGCTCGCCGTCGGCGATCAGGCAGTGCTCGACGTGCGCGCTCGGCGCCTTGGCGTTCCACTCGTCCCAGATTCGCTGGTGTCGGCCCTCGACGGGCTCGCGCGACTCGATGACGTCGTCGAAGAAGTGACCGAAGATGGTGGCGGAGGAGCCGAGGTGGGAGAAGACGTCCGCGACGGTCCACTCGGTGGGGTAGGCGCTCGCCACCAAGTCGGCGTCGCGCAGACCCTGGCCGATGGTGCGCAGTCGCGCGCACGACGCGTGCAGCGCGTCGAGTCGGCTCACGAGACGCCGTCGAGGTTGTCGGAGGCCCACGACGCGAGCTCGCGCAGCGCGGGCACGACGGCCTCGCCCGACCCGGTGAGCGCGTAGGTCACGGCGACCGGCGGACCCGCGGCGACGTCTCGATCGACGAGCCCCGCGCCGCCGAGCTCGACGAGGCGCTCTGAGAGCACCGAGTCGCTGATCCCGTCGAGGCGCCGCCCGAGCTCGGCGAAGCCCGCGGGCCCGTAGCTCAGGGCCCCGAGGATCAGCCCGTTCCAGCGCTTGCCGAGAAACGAGAACGCTCGCACGAGTGACGCGTCGCAGCGGTGCGTGATCTCGTCACTGGGGCTGCGGGTCACGCGTCCAGACTAGCCAGCACTAGGCGCAGCCGAGCGGCTCGGTTTTCCCTAGTAACCGTTAGGGTCGCGAACCAGTGACGCTCTTTCGCCTCGACGCCAGCATCCGTCGTGAGGGCTCGGTCAGTCGCGCCATCGCCGACGTGGCCGAGTCCCAGTGGTGCGACGCTCGACCCGACGCGCCGGTCACTCGACGTTCCGTCGGACTCGACCCGGTCCCCGCGACGACCTGGGCGCTCAGCGTGACCGGTCGGCGCGTCGACGAGGCCGCGCGCAGCGACGCCCAGCGCGCGGCGATGGACCTCGCCACCACGCTGGCCGATGAGCTCGTCGACGCCGAGGCGTTCCTGTTCGCGATCCCGCTCTACAACTTCGGGGTCTCCCAGCACTTCAAGGCGTGGGTCGACGTGGTCATCACCGACCCTCGACTCTCGCCCTCGGGACCCCACCCCCTCAAGGGTCGACCGAGCGTGCTCGTCGTGGTGCGCGGCGGTGGCTACGGCGCCGGGACCCCACGCGAGGGATGGGACCACGCGTCGGGGTGGTACCGGCGAATCCTCGCCGACGTGTGGGGGCTGGACCTGCGCGTGGTGGAGACCGAGCTCACCCTGGCCGGGGTGAGCTCGCGCTCGCCGAGTTCAAGGACGCCGCCGCGGCGATGCGTCGCGACGCCGAGGCGCTCGCGGTGGAGCACGGCCGCCACCTCCTCGGGACCACCCCCGCCTAAGGACGTTGGTCCGTCGGGGAGCGCTGGGCGCCGCGGATAGGTTCGAGTGATGGCCGACCACGCGATCGAGGCGGTCGGGCTGACCAAGAGATTCGCGACGGTCGGCGCGGTTACGGACCTCACGCTCAGCGTGGACGCCGGCGAGGTCGTGGGGTTTTTGGGCCCCAACGGCGCGGGCAAGACCACCACGCTGCGACTGCTGCTCGGCCTGCTGCGTCCCAGCGCGGGCGAGGCGTGGATCCGCAGCCAGCGCGCGGGCAGCGACGGCGCGCGTCGCGACGTCGCCTACGTCCCGGGCGACGTGTCGCTGTGGCCCCAGCTCACGGGGCGCGAGTCGATCGAGCTCCGCGGGCGCCTCCACGGCTCGCTCGACGTCGGATATCGCGACGAGCTCTTCGAGCGCTTCGAGCTCGACCCCGAGAAGCGCGTGCGCGCCTACTCCAAGGGCAACCGCCAGAAGGTCGCGATCATCGCCGCGCTGGCCACGCGCGCGCCGGTTCTCCTCCTTGACGAGCCCACCGCGGGGCTCGACCCGCTCATGGAGCGGGTCTTTCGCGGGGTCGTCGCCGAGGCCGCGGCGCGCGGCCAGGCCGTCCTGCTGAGCTCGCACATCCTGAGCGAGGTCGAGCACCTGTGCGCGCGCGTCGCGATGATTCGCGCGGGTCGGCTGGTCACGGTGGCCAATGTCGCCGCGCTGCGCGCGCACGTCGGGATCGAGTTCGACGTCGAGGGCGACGTCGGCGACCTCACGCACGTCGCGGGCGTGACGTCGGTCACCGCGATCGACGACGGCGTTCGCGTCGCGGTCACCGGGTCCCCGGCGCCGCTGCTGGGCGCGCTCGCCCAGCGAGGCGTGACCGCGCTGCGCAGCCGTGAGGCGTCGTTGGAGGAGATCTTCATGGCCTTCTACGACACCGCGGCGAGCGACGCGTGAGCGCGCCGCGCGGGCTGCACGGCCTCGCGCTGCGCCAGGCGCGCACGTCGACGCTGGTGATGGGGCTCTTCGTGCTCGTCGTGATGCGCCTCGGGGTCACGAGCTACAACGCCAGCGGTGGCGCCGCGGGGCTCGCGGGCACCGTCGCGCTGCTCAAGAACCCGGCGATCGTCGCGCTCTACGGGCACGCGCGCGACCTCAACTCGGCCGGCGCGTTCGTCGCCTGGAAGATGGGGATGTTCCTCGCGCTGGGCGTGGCGATGTGGGCCGGGCTGTTGGCGACGCGCCTCGCGCGCGGCGCGGAGGACGACGGCGTGGTCGACCTCGTCGTCGCCGCGCCCCCGGGCCGGGTCCGCGAGTTCGCGGCCGTGGCGCGCGCGCTGGGCGAGTGCGGG
>JBOGFU010000298.1:0-3323 GCA_050743545.1 Acidimicrobiales bacterium
CCTCGTAGTGGAGCCCCCGCCCCACGGTGTCGAACGCGAAGCGCTCTCGTCGTCCGTCGCGGGTCACCACGTCGAATGCCGTCGGCGCGTAGAAGTCACCCTCGATCTCGACTCGCGCCTTCGTGCCCACGACCACCGCGCTCGTGGGTGTGCGAGCGCGGCTCGTGCAGGTGAGGAGCGCCTGGGCGCCGTGGGAGTAGCCAAAGATCATCGACACCTGGCCGTCGACGCCGGAGAAGGCCGGGTCCACCATCGACACCACCCGTTCGGGGGGCCCGAGAACCATCGACGCGAACGACACCGGGTAGACGCCGAGGTCGAGCAGCGCGCCGCCGCCCAGCGCGGGGTCGAAGAGTCGGTGGTGGGCGTCGAGCTCGAACCACTGGCCGTGGTCGGCGTAGAGGGCGACGAGCTCGCCGAGCGAGCCCCCCGCGAGCAGCGTGCGGAGCGCGGCGACGTGCGGCAGGAACCTGGTCCACATCGCCTCCATGAGAAACAAGTGGCGCTCACGCGCGAGGGCCACCAGGTCGCGCGCCTCGTCCGCGGTCATGGTGAACGCCTTTTCGACGAGCACCGGGCGACCGTGCTCGAGCGCGAGCCGCGCGTTGGCGTGATGGAACGGGTGCGGCGTGGCGACGTAGACCACGTCGATGCCGTCATCGTCGACCAGGGCCTCGTAGCTCGAGTGGGCCCTCGCGACCGAGTAGTCGGCGGCGAAGCGCGCGGCCGACGCGGCGTCGCGAGACCCGATCGCGGCGACGACTCCGACGCCACTCGTGGCGAGGTCCCTCGCGAACGTCCGAGCGATCCCACCCGTGCCGATGATCCCCCAGCGCGTCGCGTTGGTCACGATCACCTCCTCGGCGGCCAGCGTAGCCAGGGGACCGTCGCGCTCTTGGCCCCCTACACTCGGCGCGATGAGTCACGAGCGCCCCGACCGCGCACCGCTCGTTGACGACGCCACGCACCGAGACCTCGCGATTGCGGCGTATCAGCGCTGCTGGGAGATCCTCGACTCGGGCGGTGCGAGCGACGGCCACGTTGAACTGCTGACGTGCGCGTTCGCGTCGCGCTGGCACTGGCGCCACTGCGGCGGACCCCGCGAGTGGGCGATCAGCGACTGGATGGTGTCGCGCGCCGCGGCGACGGCCGGCGACGGCGGGCTCGCCCTCGTCTACGCGCGGCGAGCCCACGACGCGTTGGACGACACGTCACCGGATTGGATGCGTGCGTCGGCGGCCGAGGGGATGGCCCTCGCCTACCGGGTGGCCGGACCCGCTGGCGAGTACGACCACTGGGTGGGCGTCGCCGCTCGCCTGGTCGAATCAATCATCGACGACGACGATCGCGAGCTCATCTCGGCCCAGCTCGCGGCGACGCGCTCCGCGCGCTAGCCCATTCGTCGGCGAGCACCGCGTAGACGACTTCGTCGCACCACTCCCCCTTGACGAACTCGTTCTCGCGCAGGTGGGCCTCACGGCGCAGGCCGAGGCGTTCGAGCAGGGCGGCCGACCGATGGTTTCGCGCGTCGAGGTGACCCGTCACCCGATGCGCCTCGAGCTCGTCAAAGGCCAGGTCGACCATCGCGCGCGTGGCCTCGGCCGCGTAGCCGTGCCCCGCGGCACTCGGGGCGAACACGTAGCCGACCTCCCATCCTCGGTGATCGAGGCTCACCCGAGACAGCCCGACCTCGCCGAGGAACTCGCCGTCGCGCTCCACCGCCAGGTTGAGCCACTCGCCCTCCTGGGGCAGCTCGACGCGGCAGCGTCGCCCCAGGCTCTCGACTGCTTCGTCGCGGGTTAGGGGGGATGGGTACAGGTACCGCACGACCAGCGGGTTCGAGTAGAGCGCGAAGTGGTCGTCGAGGTCGCTCGGCGTGAGGGCGCGCAGCGTGAGCCGCGCGGTACGAATCGGTAGGTCGAGACCCATCGCGCCATTATCGACGACCACACGACGATGAACCGCGGCGGCGCCGGGCCTCGGTAGAGTTTTCCCGCGGCTCGCTCGGGCCCGCGGGTCGCCGAGCGGGCGCCTACGCGGGTGCGCCGCCGGAACTGGCGTAGAAAGACGAGGTCGTGCGCACGATGCACCACGGGTGGACCGGCCGGGGGTGGCTCGACCCAACGACCGCGAGTCAACCCCGTGACGTCGGAGCGGTCGACTAGCCGTGCCCCAACTTCGCGACGACCCCGAACGCCTCGGCTCGCCCTACCTACGCGACCACGCGGACAACCCCGTCGACTGGTGGGCGTGGGGTGACGACGCGCTCGCCGAGGCGGTACGCCTCGACCGCCCGATTTTTCTGTCGGTGGGCTACGCCGCGTGCCACTGGTGTCACGTCATGGCGCGCGAGTCGTTCGAGGACGACGAGCTCGCGCGACTTATCAACGACTCGTTCGTGCCCGTCAAGGTCGACCGTGAGGAGCGCCCCGACGTCGACGCCGCCTACATGGCCGCGACCCAGCTCCTCAGCGGTCACGGTGGCTGGCCGATGTCGGTGTTCCTGCTCCCGACCGGCGAGCCCTTCTACGCGGGGACCTACTTCCCGCCGACCGATCGTCAGGGCCAGGTCGGCTTCGAGCGACTCGTGCGCACCCTCGCCGACGCGTGGGCCGAGCGCCGCGACGACGTGGTCGCCCAGGCGGCGAGCCTGCGCGACGCGCTCTCTCGCGAGCTGGCCTTCGTCGACCACCTTGCCCCCTACGACGGGTCGCTCGACCTCAACCTCGCGCGCCAGACGTTGCGCGACGAGATGGTGCCGCGCGTCGACGCCCACGGGGGCTTTGGCCCCGCGCCCAAGTTCCCCCGCAGCGACTACCTCGAAGCCCTGCTCGAGTTCGACGACGTCGCGGCGCGTAACGCGGTCGCGCTCACGCTCGACTCGATGTCGCGACGCGGGCTCTACGACCACCTCGCCGGGGGATTCGCGCGCTACAGCGTCGACGCGCGCTGGCACGTGCCGCACTTCGAAAAGATGCTCTACGACCAGGCGCTCCTCGCGCGCGTCTACCTCCTCGCCGACCGGAGCGCCGGCGGGTCGACGCCGTGGCGCGACGTCGCGTTCGACACGCTGGCCTTCGTGCGGCGCGACCTCGCGGTGGGCGACGAGCTTGGCGCGTCCCTCGACGCCGACGCCGGCGGCGTCGAGGGCTCCCACGTCACGTGGACCGTCGACGAGGCGCGCGACGCACTCGCCGACGCCGGGCTCGTCGGGGACCTCGCCGCGACCCTGGCGCGCTGGCGCATCGGCGACAGCGACGACGTCGACGGCCGGTCGGTGCCTCGCCTCGGCCCGGACCAGCCGTTCGTGACCCCGTCCCACC
>JBOGFU010000299.1:0-4550 GCA_050743545.1 Acidimicrobiales bacterium
CGCGATGGGCAGGGAGACGTCGGCCGGGTCGTAGCGCCGCGAGAACTCCCCCGCCGCGGCGTAGGGAGGGTGGGGCCGCAGGTAGCTGAGGTGAGCGCACCACCCCGACTCCTGGCGGTCGAGCCACTCAAGGAAGCGCGTCGTGAGGAAACCCGCCAGCGAGTCCTCAGCCGGTCGATCGGGCTCGCCGCGCAGCGCCGCGGCCCAGCCGTAGGGCACGTCGTGGCCCCGCTCGCGCAGGAATTGGATCCAGCCGGCCTGGCTCTCGGGAAGGTAGAGGCCAACCGAGAACCCGGGGAGCACTCCGTCGTAGCTGGCCAGTCGCGGGTCGTCGTCGCCCGCGGCGAGGGTGGGGTCGAGCCCCTGGTCGGTGTAGCCAAAGAGCGTCGGGTCATATCCCGCGCGCCGCGCAACCTTGGCCACGTTGTCGAGACGGGTGGGCAGCGGCGTACCGTTGGTCACGACGCGGTTGTTCATCTGATACGTGCCCGTGTAGAGCGCCGCTCGACCGGGCGAGCACGGCGCGGCCTGGGAGAAGTGTCGCGCCAGTCGCACGCCCTCACTCGCCACGCGGTCGAGCGTCGGCGTGGCGACGAGCGGGTGGCCGGCGGCGCCGTAGCTGTCGGCGCGGAACTGGTCGAGCGTGACGAACAGGACGTTCACGCCGCTCCGACCAGTCGGTGGAGGTGCTCGGCCAGGTCGTCGACGATCTCCAACGCCTCGGGCACGACCCCGCCCATGCGCAGAAAGCCGTGGGGCATGCCCTTGGCTTCCAAGAGCTCGACCGCAACCCCGAAGTGCTCGAGCAGACCCGCGTAGGCCACACCCTCGTCGCGCAGCGGATCGCACTCGGCGACCACCACCACCGCGGGTGGCGACCCCGCGAGGTCCTCGCTCATGAGGGGCGAGACGCGAGGGTCGGTGGCGTCCGCCCCCGCGAGGTACTGCTCGTAGTCGTAGCGCAGGTGGTCGACGTCGAGGAAGTAGCCCCGGGCGTACTCGTGACCCGAGTCGGTCAGCACCCCGGGGCCGAGCGCGGGGTAGATCAGGACCTGGGCGACGACGCCGGGGCTCTCGCCGCGCGTCGCCGTCGCGGCGACCGTCGCGAGCGCCGCCCCCGCCGAGTCCCCCATCACCACCACGCGCGCGCCCGGGGCGGCGAGGTCGGTGCGCGCCGCGACAGCGCGCACGGCGTCGATCGCGTCGTCCACCGCGCTCTGGAATGTATGCTCGGGCGCGAGGCGGTAGTCGAGGGCCAGCACGCGCATCTTGGTGGCGTTGGCCATCCGTCGGCAGAGGCCGTCGTGGCTGTTGAGGTCGCCCTCGACGTAGGAACCTCCGTGGAAGAACAGCACCAGCGCGCGCGACTCATCGCCGACGGGCACGTAGAGGCGCGCGTGCAGTGTTCGCCCGGGCAGGCTGAGCGGGAGCGCCCGGATCTCGGCCATGACCTCGATTGACGTCTCGGGCGTCCCGCGAAGCGCCGCGGCGCGAGCGTTGTACTGGGCTCGACGCTCCGCGGCGTCGACCGTCGAGGGGTCCGGGCGCGGATGGGCCCGCGCCTCGGCGACGTAGGGCTCGAGCGCGGGGTGAATCATCGTTCCTCCGCCGGCGAGCCTACGCACCGGGCCACGCGTCGCACCGTTCGCTCTCGTCCCCGGACGCGATACCCTCGTGGCGAACGCCGAGTGTGGAGGTCATTTATGGGACTCATGGACAAGGTCAAGGAGCAGGCCGCGGCCGCGGCGAAGTCCGCGAAGGACGCGGCCGCCAAGGGCCAGGCCAAGGTTGACGAAATGCAGGCCAAGCGCGCGGCCGACGCGACGTTGCGCCAGTTGGGTTTGGCGATCTACCTGGAGAAGGCCGGGCGACCGGGCGCCTCCACCGACGCGGACGTCGCGGGCTTCGTCGAGACGCTCAAGGCCTACGAGGCCGAGCACGGCGAGCTCTCCAAGTCCGACGAGTCGTAACCGCCGCTCGGCGCCGTAGCCGTCCCCACGTGATGAAACCCCGGCGCGCAGCCGGGGCTCCATCGATAGCGGACGACCGGGCTCGAACCGGCGACCTCGACCTTGGCAAGGTCGCGCTCTACCAACTGAGCTACGTCCGCGTCGAGACCACTCTAGCCGAGGACCCTTCGTGGGTGGCCGCGACTAGCGACCGCTCGATCCGAATCCGCCGCCGCCACGCGTCGACTCGGTCAGCGAATCGACGACCCGAAAGGTGGCCGCCTCCACGGGCATGACCACGAGCTGGGCGACGCGATCGCCCACGCGCACGACGTACTCCTGGTCGGGGTCGAGGTTGACCAGCGCCACCATCACCTCGCCGCGATAGCCGGCGTCGATGAGGCCTGGGGCGTTGACGCACGTCACGCCGTGTCGGGCGGCGAGACCGCTGCGCGGCAGCACGAAGCCACCGTGACCCTCGGGGATCGCGACGCGCAGCCCGGTTGGCACCATGGCGCGCCCGCCGCGGGCCGCGAGGACCCGCTCCTCGACCGCGACGAGGTCGAAGCCCGCGTCGCCGCTGTGAGGCGACGTGGGCGGTGTCGCTCGTGGGTGGACGAGCTCGACCTGCACCTCCATGCGCGCAGGCTAGTCGGAGGGTCGTTTTCCCTTCGGTAGTGTCGAGCCATGCTCGCGTGGATGGACCTCGAGATGACGGGGCTGGAGCCGTCGCGCCACGTCATCATCGAGATCGCCACGGTCATCACCGACGATCACCTCGCGGTGATCGCCGAGGGCCCTGACCTCGTGATTCACGCCACCGACGAACAACTCGCCGAGATGGGCGACGTCGTCACCGCGATGCACACGTCGTCGGGGCTTCTCACCGCGGTCCGAGCGTCACGCGTCACCGTCGCCGACGCGCAGCGCGCGTCGCTCGAGTTCCTTCGGGCCCACATCGACGAGGAGCGCTCCGTACCGTTGTGCGGCAACTCGATTGGCACGGACCGGCGATTCCTCCAGGAGTACATGCCCGACCTCGAGGAGTTCTTCCACTACCGCAACGTCGACGTGTCGACCATCAAGGAGCTCGCCAAGCGATGGCACCCCGACGTGGTGGCGGCGATGCCCGACAAGTCGAGCGCACACCGCGCGCTCGACGACATCAGGGAGTCGATCGCCGAGCTGGTCCACTACCGCGCGACGCTGTTCGCGCCCACCCCCCTCAGCGAGTAGCCGCGGTGGCTCCGCTCTCGCTGGCCGACGCCACCGCCCAGCTCACCGCGCCGGGCCAGCCCTTCGAGATCACGACCACGTTGGTCCACGGGGTGGAGACACGGGTGTGGCGTCACGCGCCGGCCACGCTGCGCCAGGTCCTCGACCTCTCGCTGGGCCACGGCGCACGCGACTTTCTCGTTTACGAGGGTCGACGCCTGACCTTCGAGGAGCACTACCGCGCCGCGTCGACGTTCGCCCGGCGATTGGTCGACGTGGGGGTCGGCCACGGCGACCGCGTGGTCATCGCCGCGCGCAACCTGCCCGAGTGGGTGATTGCGTTCTGGGGCGTGGTCTCAATCGGGGCGATCGCCGTGCCGCTCAACGCCTGGTGGTCCACCGACGAGTTGGCTTACGGAGTGTCGGACTCGGGCTCGACCGTCGCGGTGGTCGACGAGGAGAGGCTCGAACGACTGCGACCTTCGTTTGACACGCTGGACTTTCTGAGCCACGTCATCGTCGTGAGCGACGACCCCGCGCGCCCGGCGGAGCTCGGCGCGCCCCACGGGCGCGTTTCCACGACCGGCTTCGCGGAGTTCCTCGGCGCGGTCGCGCCCGACGCGACGCCGCCGGACGCCTCCATCGACGCCGACGACGACGCGACCATCTTCTACACGTCTGGAACGACCGGACGGCCCAAGGGCGCGGTGGGCAGCCACCGCAACGCGATCGCCAACATGATGAACCTCTTCTTTGGCGCCACGCGTTCGACCCTGCGCTTTGGCGCCAGCGACGACAGCGGGCCGGGCTCGTTCTTGCTGAGCATTCCGCTCTTTCACGCGACCGGGTGCCTCGCCGTGATGATCGTGTCAGCCGCCGCGGGCAACAAAATCATCATGAGCCGACGCTTCGACGCGACGCAGGCGTTGGAGATCATCGAGCGCGAGCGCGTGACCGCCTTCGGCGGCGTGCCCACGGTGGTCGTGCAGGTCCTCGACCACCCCGACTTCGCGCGGTTCGACACGTCGAGCGTGAACTCCGTCTCCTACGGTGGCGCGCCGCCACCCCCGGACCTGGCACGACGAATCCGCGACGCGTTCCCGCGCGCCCTGCCGGGCAATGGCTACGGGCTCACCGAGACCTCGGCGTCGATCGCCGGCAACCAGGGCACCGACTACCTCGAGCGACCGACCAGCTGCGGACCCGTGACGCCGGTGTCGGAGGCCGCGATCGTCCCCGAGGATTTCGAGGGCGACGAGCCGCCGGCCGACCGGCCCCGTGGACCCGACGTCGTCGGCGAGCTGTGGCTCAAGGGGCCGGGCGTCGTGCGCGGCTACTGGAACCGGCCCGACGCCACGGCCGCGTCGTTTACTCGCGGCTGGCTCC
>JBOGFU010000300.1:0-4157 GCA_050743545.1 Acidimicrobiales bacterium
GGACGCGCGGGTCTGCCCGCGCCCGCGGTCGAGGGAGTGCGCTTCGCCCTCGTGCGCAGTCGCGGTCGCGACGCGGTCCCCGTTCGCTCGGTGATGTTCGGCGCCGCGCTCACCGTCTTTGTTCTCACGGCGTCGTTCACGTACTCGAGCTCCTTGGCGTCGCTCGTTGGCCACCCCTCGCTCTACGGGTGGAACTTCAACACGCTCCTCGTCACCTCAGACACGACGACACTGACCCCGACGGTCTCGCCCGCGATGGCGGCGGCGTTCAACTCGGACCCCCGCGTCGCCGCGTGGTCACGACTGCTGTTCACCTCCTCGGTGGACGTGGACGGCCAACCCGTGCCCTTGATGCTCGAGCCACCCCGATCTCGAGTGTCGCCACCCCTGCTGTCGGGCCACGAGATCGAGGCCATTCACCAGGTCCTCGTCGGACCCGAGACGCTCGCGGCCCTGCACAAGCGCGTCGGCGACGAGGTCACCGCGTCCAGTGGAGGGGCCAAGCTACGCGTGCGCATTGTGGGCACCGCGACCTTTCCGGCCACCGGGCTGGGCGGAACCCTCCACCCCGCGCTCGGCGTCGGTGCCCTCGCGTGGGCGACGATCGTGGGCTCCGCGCTGGGGCCGATCAAGGGCTGTGGGGGCGAGGCCAACGAAATCGCGGTGCGCTTTCGCGCGGGGGTGAGCGCGCGGGCCGCGCGCGCCGAGACCCGCCATCTGGCGGCCGTCGCCAACCGTGGCTTCGCGTCACTGCCAGTGACGTCGCCGTGCGCGGGCGATCGCTTCGCCGCCGCGGGGCTGCAGCGACCGGCGGAAATCGTCAACTACCGCTCGATGGGCGCCACCCCCGCGGTCGTCGGCGCGACGCTTACGGGCGCGTCGCTCGTCGCGCTCGCCGTCGCGTTGGTCGCGTCGGTGCGCCGTCGTCGTCGCGACCTCGCGGTCTTTAAGTCGCTGGGGTTCACCCGGCGCCAGATCGCCGCCACGATCGCGTGGCAGTCGACGATCACGATGATTGTCGGGGTGGTCGTGGGCGTGCCCACCGGCGTCGTCGCGGGGCGTTGGATGTGGACCAGCTTCGCCAACGTGATCCACGTCGTGCCGCGCGTGGTCGTGCCGTGGTTGACCATCGGAGTCGTGGTGGTCGTCGCGCTGGTCGTGGCCAACGTGGCCGCCGCGGTGCCAGCGTGGCGCGCCGCGGCAACCGAGGCCGCGCCGGGTCTGCGCGCCGAGTAGCCGAAACCCGCGGCGGGGACCGGTAGTAGCGTTCGGCGTCGTGACGCCCATCAAGGTCGTGCTGGCGGAAGACAACGCGCTGCTGCGCGAGGGGATCGCGCGCCTGGTCGGTGAGGTCGAGGACCTCGACCTCGTCGGGGTCACGGCCAACCTGCCCGACCTGTTGGCCGCGGTCGAGGCCCACGACCCCGACGTCGTGGTCACCGACATCCGCATGCCGCCGACCGGCACCGACGAGGGCATCCAGGCCGCGGCGTGGCTGAGGACCAACCGTCCCGCGGTGGGGGTCGTGGTGCTCAGCCAGTACACCGCGCCGACCTACGCGCTCGCGCTCTTAGAGGACGGCTCGGCGGGACGCGCCTACCTGTTAAAGGAGCGCGTCGCCGGGGCCGACGAGCTCGCGACGGCGATTCGCACGGTCCACGAGGGCGGCTCGGTCATCGACCCCCAGGTCGTCGACGAGCTCGTGCGGGCCCGCGCGCGCCGTCCCAAGTCCGACCTCGAGTGGCTGACCCCGCGCGAGACCGAGATCCTCGCGGAGATGGCCCAGGGCAAGTCCAACGGCGCGATCTCCAAGGCCCTGGGGATCTCGGAGCGAGCGGTCGAGAAGCACTCGAACTCGATCTTCGCCAAGCTCGGCCTCAGCGAGGAGCACGACCTCAACCGTCGCGTCAAGGCCGTGCTCGTCTACCTCGGGAGCCAGACGGGGGGCTAGGAACGCTCGACCGTGGTGCTACCTCACCTCCGGTGACGGTGCCCCGGTGCGAGACTGGCCCCATGGAGTCCCCGGTCCTGTCGGTGGTCGTCGTCGACGACCAGAAGCCGTTCCGGCTGGCCGCGCGCGCGGTGCTGCGCCCCGCGGCGGGATTCTCCGTGGTCGGCGAGGCCGCCAACGGCCTCGAGGCGCTCGACCTCGTGCGCACGACCCACCCCGACGTCGTCCTCATGGACATCAACATGCCCGAGCTCGGCGGGATCGACGCGACGCGGCGCATCGTCGCCGAGGACCCCGACGCGTTCGTCGTGCTGTGCTCGACCTACGACGTCACCGACCTCCCCGCCGAGGTCCGGACCAGCGGCGCGCGCGCGTACGTCCACAAGGAGTCGCTCGACGCTGCCACCGTGCGCCGCCTCTACGAGGGCCGCGCGGGGGGCTTCACCGTCGCGGGGGGCTAGACATCGACGGGCACCGACCCACGGATGGTCGTGCCCACGCCGACCTCGGAGTCCCAGCGCACCGAGCCCCCGATGGCGCCCAGACGGTCGGCCATGTTGATGCGCCCGTGGCCGCGCCCCATGCGCGCGACGTCGAACCCCGGGCCGTTGTCGGCGACCTCGAAGAGAAGCGCGCCGGCGTCCTGCCACACGCGCACGTCGACGTGGGCCTCGGGCGCGTGCTTGGCGGCGTTCTGCAGGGCCTCGAGGCAGCAGAAGTAGATCGCGGCCTCGACGTCGGAGCCGTAGCGCCCCACCCCCTCGGTGACGAGCTCGACGTCGAGCGGGCTGCGATTGGCCACCGCGCGCAGCGCCTCGGGCAGCCCGGAGTCGACGAGCAGGGGCGGGTAGATCCCGTGGGCGAGCTCGCGCAGCTCCTGGATGGTCTCCTGGACGGCCAGGCCGAGCTCCTCGAGCATCTCGGTCGCCGCGGCGGTGTCCTCGGTCACGAGGGTTTTGGCCAGGCGAAGGTTGACGGCGAGCGCGACGAGGTGCTGCTGGGCGCCGTCGTGGAGGTTGCGCTCGACGCGCCGACGCTCCGCGTCGCCCGCGGCGACGAGTCGCGCGCGCGACGCGCGCAGCTCGTCGGCCTGGTGACGCAGCTCGTCGAGCGAGGACTGCAGCGCGGTGTCGAGCCGCGCGTTGTGCAGGGCGAGCCCGACCTGGCGCGCGAGGTCGACGAGCACGCGGTCGTCCTCGGCGTTGTAGGCCGCCGCGCCGTCGGGGCGCGCGACGACGATGAGCCCGAGGAGCTCGCCGGCGTGGCTAATGGGCGCGACGCGCACCGGCCCGCTCGAACGCTCGACGAGCACCCCGGGGGTCCACACCGCGGCCCACGAGTTACCCGACGCGCCTGCGCGCGCGACGACTGCGCGCTCGTTGCTGGTGACCGTGATCGTGCGCACCGGCATGTCGGGCACCGACGCCGCGAGGGAGAGGTCGTCGCCCGTGCCGGTGTAGATCTCCGCGGTCGCCAGGGTCAGGGTCTTGCGCAGCGACTCGACCAGCTGGAGGAGGAGCTCGTCCATGGGGATCGCCCGGGTCAGGCGGCTCCCGAAGGAGCGCACGACCTCGTCTGGGGCCTCGCGGGCCCCGTAGATGAGGTTGGTCACGTAGCGCTCCTGCCAGCCCCGGGTCGCCCAGTAGACCAGCGCGCCTAGCGCCGCGGCCCCGGTCGCCGCGCCTAAGAGGTTGCGCTCGGAGCGGGTCGCGGGCGTGCGCCCGAGCCCGTGCAGGGTGGCCACGTAGACCACCGCGACGACGATGACCAGCCCCAGCGCGCGCAGCAGGCGCACCAGCGTGCGATCGGCGTGGGGCGCGGGGCGCAGCGCCACGATGAGCAGGGCCAGGGGCACCGCGGTCGCCGCGGCGACCATGGTCGCGGCGAGCCCCCGGGGCCAGGTGACCAGGTTGTGCAGCCCGAGCACCACGCAGACGGCGATCCCCGCGACCACCACCCCCGACGCGAGCGCCTGCATGACCTCGCGCTCGCGCGCGCGACAGCCCAGGTAGCGCCCGTAGGCGACGGGGAGCGACGTGGCGGTGGCGAGCGCCCAGCCAGCGCCGAGCGCCCACGGCGCCAGCCGGTGCGACCCCACGACGACGACGACCGCCAGGACCAGCGCGACCGCGTACCACCACATCGCGCCCGCGCGCGCGCCGCGCGTGGCGAGGCGCCCATCGGGTAGCGCGAGGGTCACGTGGAC
>JBOGFU010000301.1:0-10545 GCA_050743545.1 Acidimicrobiales bacterium
GACCAGGTGGGCGCGTCGGCGTCGCGCGACGAGATCGCGATGATCAAGTACTACGGGGCGACGGTGCTCCACAACGTGATCGACCGCTCGATCCAGACCCACGGCGCGCTGGGCTACTCCGCGGACATGCCCCTCGAGGCGATGTATCGCTGGGCCCGCGCCGCGCGCATCTACGACGGTCCCGACGAGGTCCACAAGCAGACCGTCGCGCGCCACGCGCTCAAGCGCTACGAGCCGCGCGACACGCCCAGCGAGTTCATCCCCGATCGGCGCGTCGCGGCGCGCCAGCGCTACGCGGACGTGCTCGAGTTCTTGGAGGCCGACCGGGTCTAGTCGCCCCTCGGCGCGAGCCCCTCGATCGCGGCCTCGACGTCGACGCCGAAGGGCACGATCGCCAGGATGGGCACGCCCACCCCCGCGTCGACGTAGCGCGCGACGTGCTCGCGACAGGCGTCGTAGGAGCCGTGCACCACGAGCTCGTCGACCACGTCGTCGGGGATGACCTCGTTGGCGCGTCGGCGGTCGCCCTGGGCCCACGCGTCCCACATCGGCGCGAGGACCTCGTCGCGCCCGAGCCAGCGGTGGAACTGCGCGTAGGCCTCGACCGTGAGGTACGACGAGATCATCCGGCGCGCGACGGCGCGCGCGGTGTCGGCGTCCTCGGTCGGTATGACGAAGATTCGAGCGGCGACGGTCTTGCCCGCGCCGATCTCCGCGCGGCAGGCGGTCACGTCGTCGGCGCCGAGCCAGTTGAGGATCGCTCCGTCGGCCTCGCGCCCGGCTAGGCGCAGCATCGACGGGCGCAGCGCGCCGAGCAAGATCTCGGGGGGCTGCTCGACGGGGCGCGCGAGCTTGAAGCCGCGCACCGTGAACGTCTCGAAGGCCTCGTCGACCTTCTCCCCGGCGAGCGCGCGCTTGAGGAATCGCAACGTGTCGCGGGTGCGCGCGTAGGGCCGGTCGTAGGCCACGCCGTTCCAGCGCTCGACGACGGGCTGGCTCGACGCGCCGATGCCCAGCGTGAATCGACCGGGCGCGGCCTCGGCCATCGACGCCGCGGTCATCGCGAGCAGCCCCGCGCCGCGGGTGAAGACCGGGGCCACCGCGACCCCGAGCAGCAGCCGCGGCTCCCACGCGCTAGCGAGCGCGAGGGGGGTGAAGCCGTCGGTGCCGTCCACCTCGGACGACCAGACGTCGGTGTAGCCCATGTCGGCCAGGCGCTCGTACCAGCCCCGGTGCTCGGACAGGGTGACGCCGTCGAAGGGCACGGTGATCGCGTAGCGGCTCATGGACCCCAGTGTCGCACGCGCCCACGTCGTTGCGCCGACCCGGGGCCCGACGCGGTCTAGGCGAGGTAGTCGCTGTCGCGCGACTCGGGCACGCTCAGTCCGCGCCGGGTGAGGTCGTGGACCCACCGCTCGACGAGGGTCTCGAGCACGAGCGCGCGAGCGAGGTGCTTGTCCTCGCCCGAGATGAGGTCCCAGTGGGCGTGCGACGCGTCGGTAGCGTCGAGCACGTCGGTGAGCGCGGCCTCGTACTGGTCGCGTTTGTCGCGATTGCGCCAGTCGTCGTCGGTGAGCTTCCACTGCTTGATCGGATCGGCACGACGCTCCTCGAAGCGCCGCAGCTGCTCGGCGGCCGAGACGTGGAGCCAGAACTTCACCAGGGTCACCCCCGAGTGGATGAGGGCGCGCTCGAAGCCAGCGATCTCGGTGAGCGAGCGCGCCGCCTCGTCGGGGGTGATGAGGCCCTCGACCCGCTCGACCAGGCCCCGCCCGTACCACGAACGGTCAAAGACCGTCATCTCCCCGTGTCCCGGCAGCGCGTCGGAGAACCGCCAGAGGAAGTGGTGGCGCAGCTCCTCGTCGGTCGGTGGGCCGATGGGCACGACGCGCACGTGGCGCGGGTCGAGCCCCCCGACGAGTCGACGGATCGCCCCGCCCTTGCCCGCGGCGTCGAAGCCCTCGAAGAGCACGACGAGGCCCGGGCCGACCGAGAACGGGGCGATGAGGCCCGCGGTGAACAGGCGCAACTGCACGAGGCGGTGCTGGGCCGCCCGTACCCGTCGCTCGGACTCGTCCGACGAGATCGACCGGGAGAGGTCAATCGAGGAGAGGCGCGTCACGATGCTCCTTAGACCCCGCCACCGTACCGGGTCGCCGCGCGGTCGCCGGGGCGGGCGACGGGGCGTTTCGTAGACTCGGCGTGATCATGGGAGCAACAATGCGCCGCTTTGGGCCCGCCGCGGCCGTCGCCGCGGTCGCGCTGGCGGCCACGCCGGCGTGGGCGGCGTCGACCACGTCGACGACCACGCCCACGTCGGCGAACGGCCCCGCGCCCATCTGCGTCGGGTCGGGCACGGCGCGCCACTGCTCGCTGTGGGGTGTGCGCGACCCGTGGGCCGGTGCGCCTATTCGCACCGCGCAGTTCATCCCGGATCGCGCTCAGCCGACCGTCAAGGCCTACGCGGCGTGGATCGACACGTCGCGCACCGACCTCGCGCTCTACCCGGGCTACAAGGGCCCCGGACCCACGTCGCTCTCCCGCGGCCCGATGGAGGTTCCACTCACCGCACGCTCGAGCCTGCTCGCGACCTTCAATTCGGGCTTCTACGAGGTGGACTCCGCGGGCGGGTTCTACACCAACCACCTGCTCTACGACCCGATGATCGCCGGACTGGCCACGGTCGTGCGCTACCGCGACGGCACCGTTGACGTCATGACGTGGCGCGGTGGCGCGACCCCGCCGGCCGACGTGGTCATGGCGCGCCAGAACCTCACGATGCTCGTCGCGGGTGGGCGTCCCACCGCGAGCGTCGCCGACGCCGCGCTGTGGGGCGTGACCCTGAGTGGCGCGCCCGCGGTGTGGCGCACCGCGCTCGGCGTGACGTCGGCCGGCGACCTCGTGTACGCGGCGGCGGCGAGCCAGACCGCGGCGTCCCTCGCCCAGATCATGGTCGACCTGCACTGCGTGCGCGCGATGCAGCTCGACATCAACCCGGAGTGGCCGATCTTCGTCACCTACGGCGCGCGCGGGGCCCAGGTCCCGGTGCTCTACGTGCCCAACCCCAACCAGATCCCGGGGCGATTCCTCTACCCGAGCACCAAGGACTTCTTCGCGGTCTTCGTCCAGCGCCACCCGGGCGAGGCGCAGCCGTGGTAGGCCGGCACGCGGCACGCCGCCCTCGGCGCCGAGTCGTGGCCGTTGCCGCGGCGCTCGCGGTGGTCGGGGCCGTGGCCGCGGTCGCGGTCGCCGCGGACACGACGTCCACGACGACCACCACGTCGCCGTCGACGTCGACGTCCACCACCATCGCCGTGACCACGACGACCACACCCGCCACCGTGACGATCTCCGCGGTCGGGGACACCGAGCTCGGCAACATCCCTCAGTTGCCCGCTGACCCGAGCGCCTACCTCGCACCGATGCGCGGCCCCCTGGCCGCGTCCGTTGTCTTTGGCAACCTGGAGGGCACGATGTACAACGGCGCGGGACCGTCCAAGTGCGGCCCCGGGTCGAGCGAGTGCTACGCGTTCCGCGTGCCCACCAGCTTCGCCCACGTCTATCGGGCAACCGGGTTCACCGTGCTCAACGCCGCGAACAACCACAGCCACGACTTCGGCGACGCGGGGGTCGCGTCGACGTCGGCGGCGCTGCGCGCGGCGCGGATCGCCCAGGCGGGCCTGCCCGGTCAGATCGGCGTCGTCCACGACGGCGCGACCTCGGTGGCGTTCGTTGACTTCGCGCCCTACTCCAACACCAATGACATGCTCAACGCGGCGAGCGCGGCCGCGTTGATCCGCCAGGCCCGGCGCGTGGCCGACGTGGTCGTGGTCTACATGCACTCGGGTGCCGAGGGCTCAAGCGCGGACCACGTGACGCGCCAGAGCGAGTATTACGTGGGGGAGAACCGGGGCAACCCTTACCTCTTCGCCCACCAGGCGATCGACGACGGCGCCGACCTCGTGATCGCCAGCGGTCCCCACGTGCTGCGGGGGATGGAGTTCTACCGCGGCCACTTGATCGCCTACAGCCTGGGCGACTTCGCCAACTACTACAACTTCGGCGGCGGGGGAGACCTCGCGCTGTCGGCGATCCTTCACGTCACCCTGACCTCCGGCGGGTCATTCGTCTCGGCCCGGGTCACGTCGCTCCTGCTGAGCCCCGCGGGCGAGCCCAGCGTCGACCCGCGCCACGGCGCCGCGGGGTTCATGAACGCGCTGTCGCGCAGCGACTTCGGCGCGAGCGCCGCGCTCATCGCGGGCAGCGGCGCGGTTCGAGTCCCGTCGGGTTAGCTAGCAGCCCCCCGCGGGACCCGGGGTCCCCGGGCCGTGGGTGAAGCCGTCGACCGTGCCGACGTCGCTCGGTCGTGGGTTGGGTCCGAGGTGTACGACGTACCAGACCCCGTGCCAGCTGATGAGCGAGAAGACCGCGACCGAGTACGTCGCACCGGCGCGCGTGTAGACAAGGCGCACCCCCGGCAGGTGCCAGTAGCCGACGAGGTTCTCGCACGCTCCGGGGGCGATCCACGCGGCGTCGGCCCGCGCGTCGCTGACGCGCACGAGTCGAGCGTGTCCTCCCGCGATGAGACGGTGATAGGCGCCGAGGTCGAGGTTGTAAAACCCGACGAGCCGATCGACGAAGTCGCCGGCGGGGCTCGCGAGCAGCCCCGTCTTCATCTTCACGTAGGCGGTCTCTGGGAAGAACACGGAGCGGGCGAGTGCGACGTCGTCGCTCGTGATGGCCCGCCATAGCGTCAACATCTGCGCGTTCAACGTCACGCCGAGCGCCGGCTCGGCTCGGGTTTGGGGCAGCCGGCCGGGATCGGCGGTCCCGGCCCACGCGCCCGACGCGGGCAGCGTGAACAGGGCGGTCGCGGCGAGCGCGCCGATCCAACGTCGTGCTAAGTCACGGTCTGTCATCGTTGCCTCGGCGTGAACATTAGGGGTCCTGCCGTCGGTAGCCGTCGCGCGAGTCGTCCGAGCGTCAGCCCCGCGCGCTCAGGCGTGACGGGTCGAGCCCGGGGGACGGGTCGACGGTGGTCGGCGGGGCGTGGAGGGTCGTCGTGGTGGTCGGGGGTCGGCGCGGGACTGTGGGCGCGTGAGTGACGTCGCGCAGGTGGATGTAGCCCGACGGCGCCGCCGCCGCCGTCCACCCGCTGGTCGTGGAGCCGTGCTCGGCGCCGCCCCAGTTGTCCGAGACCAGGAAGACGGACCCGGTGTGGGCGTCGACTCGCTCGACGTAGGCGACGTGGCCGTCGCTGTTCGCGAGCCTCCACGGCGCGTACCACGCGATGGCGCCCACCCTGGGCGTGTGGTTGGTGTACCTCGCGAGGGTGTACCCCCACTGCCCGGCGTTGCCCCACGTGCGACCCGGGTCGGCCAGCCCGTGGCGCGCGAGCATCCACGCGGCGAAGAGCGTGCAGTTGTGCGGGGGGCTGCCCAGGTTCACCGCGCCGGGCCCGTAGTACTGCGTGGCCCAGTTGTCGTTCATGGTCAGCGCGCTGTAGCCGTCGATCGTGCAGGCGTAGGCGGAGGACGTGCACGCGCCCGCGGGAACCGGCGCGGCCCCCGAGCGCGCGGTGAGGTGTGCGCCCGGGGACGCGGTCAGGGCGATCACGGCGGCGCAGGCCAGGGACCGGCCCCGGCCCGCGCGTCGCGCGGGCCGACGGCGTCGGCGCGTCGCACTCGCGACGAACCCCGTCACGCCCGGCCCGCGCCCGGTCAGATTGCGCATCGCCCCTGGGACGAATCGACCCCGATGCGACGAGTCTTACCACCGTCGACGTAGTGCCCGCCAACGCCGGCCTAACACCGCGCCGGGCCCCGGCCAGGGTCGCGCGGCCTGGCGCTACCCGCGGTGCGGGCGGTGGCCCCGCGTCGGTGCTCGATGTAGGTTCGGTCGGTGGCGGGACGCCCCCGAGGGTCGTTCGCAGTTTTCGACGGCGGCGCGGAGCGATGACGCGACGCACCGCGGTGTCGACACTCGTCTGGGCCATCGGCGCGTTCGTCCTGGTGGGACTGACGGAGGCTCCAGTGTCGGGCAGCTCGACGACCACGTCGACCCCCACGTCCACGAGCGCGCCCGTTAACGACACGTCGACCACCACCGCGCAGCCCCCGGTCACGACCACCACGACGAGGACGTCGCTGCCCGACCCCTTTACGAGCCCCTCCGTTGAGCGCTACCTGTCGTCGCTCGCGGAGGTCGTGACGGCGGGCCTCTACGACCCCGCGACCCACAGGACCTACCTGTTTCACCCCGGGGTCAAGGAGCGCACCGCGTCGATCGCCAAGCTGGATATCCTCGCGACCCTTTTGTATCAAGACCAGCGCAGTGGCGCGACCCTGTCGCCGTCCCGACAGGTGCTCGTGGCCCGCATGATCGAGGACTCGGACAATCACGCGGCGAACGTCCTGTGGAAGGCCGAGGGCGGCGCGAACTCGGTCGCCGCGTTCGATCGGGTCATTGGCTTTCGCCAGACCGTCATCAACACCTTCCTCGGCTGGGGACTGCTGGAGACCACCGCCGCGGACCAGTTGAAGTTGCTTCGAGCGATCACTCAGCCCAACAGCTGGCTGAACGCGGCGTCGCGACGCTACGAGATGTCACTCATGCTGAACGTCACGCCGTCCCAGCGTTTTGGCCTCGGCGCAACCCCCGGCGGCGCGGTCGTCGGAGTGAAGGACGGCTGGTACCCCGAGGCGTCCGGGTGGCAGGTCAACACCGAGGGCTTCGTTCGGTACCGGGGCCACGAGTACCTGCTGTCGATTCTGACGATGGAACCGCCGAGCGAGCAGTACGCGATCAACTCGCTCAACGAACTGTGCGAGAGGGTCTTCCACTCCCTCGTGACGAGCGGCTGGCCGACGTCGGTGCGCTGAATGACGTCGGCGTCGTCGCACGGTGACGCGGGTGGGGTCGCGACCGCGGCGTCCCCGAGTGCGACACCGCGGGTGGCCCCGCGCACCTCCTGGCCAAAATCCGCGGATGTTAAGGTGACCCAGTGAGAGCGGTCGGGCAGCGCGGTCGACGCCCGCACTCGCGTCGGTCTCCTCGTCAGGTCTTCTTCGCCGTCTTCGCCCTCTCCTTTGTCGCGTTGGGTTGCTGGAGCTTCGCCAGTCCCCTCGTGGCATCGCCGGACGAGCAGGCCCACATGATCAGGGCCTACGCGCTCGATCACGGACAGTTGGGTTCCCAGGTGCCTGGCCCGGATCGCTCCGAGGTTGACGTCACCGTGCCCGCGTCGGTCAACTTCACCAAGACCTACCCACAGTGCTTCCAGTTTCGCGCGACCATCGCCGCCAACTGCGCCCCCGCCTGGGACACGTCGAGCGCGCCCGTCGTGACCAATACCTACGTCGGCCACTACCCGCCCCTCTACTACGCGTTGGTCGGCGTGGGCTCGTGGTTCTCGAGCCAGGTCGCGGGGCTCTATCTCATGCGCCTCGCGAGCTCACTCATCTGCGCGGCGATGATCGCGCTGACGGCCTACGTCATCGCGCGCTGGAGCCGGCGCCGGGCGATCGCCGCGGGGGTGGCGGTGGCGCTGACGCCGATCGTGTGGTTCCTCGCGGGGTCGGTGAATCCGAGCGGCTTCGAGATCGTAACGGCGATCTGCCTGTGGACGGCGCTGACGGTCTTCGCGACCGATCACGCCGACCGCCCACCACCCGGGCTGGTCGCGGTCATCGGCGGCGCGGGCGCGACGCTGGTCCTCGTGCGGGGGCTGTCACCGCTGTTCGTCATCGTGATCGCCGCGGTCGTGGCGGTCGTCGTGGGTCCGCGCCGACTGTGGGCGTTGCGCGAACGCCGCGACGTGCAAGTCGCGGTGGGCGCGGTCGTCGCCGCGGGCGTGCTCGCCGCGGCGTGGATCTTCACCCAGCACACCCTCGCGATCGCGCCCGACGGCGCGAAGGTGGCGCCGGGCACGTCCGAGACCGAGATCATGCGAATGGTCGCCCACCACGTCCGCGACTGGATCCGCGAGGCGGTCGGCGTGTTGGGCTGGCTCGACACGCCCATGCCGCGCTGGTTCTACGACCTGTGGTACTGGATGATCGGACTGCTCTTCGTGGGCGGTCTGGTCTTCGCGGCGCGACGCGCCAAGGTCGCGCTCGTCGCGATCGCCCTGCTCAGCGTCGCCATCCCCTTCGTCCTCGTCGTGCACCAGGTGCACTCGCTGGGCATCGTCTGGCAGGGGCGTGACCTCATGCCCCTCGCGGTCGGCGTGCCGATCCTCGGCGCGGGTCTCTGGCCGAGGTCGCTCACGCCGCGGTCGCTCCAACGGCTCATCGTGGCGGGCGTGGTCGCTCTGGTGGGGCTGCTCACGATGGGCGCGTTCTATCTCAACCTGCGTCGCTACGCGGTCGGCCACGCGGGGTCGCGTCTGTTCTTCCTGCACTCGGGTGGCTGGTCGCCGCCGACGGGGGACCTGGCGACGCTCGTGGTCTTCGCCGTCGTGACCGTCGCGCTGGCCGCGCTCACGATCTGGTGGGTGCTCGACTCTCGCGACGTTGACAGCGTCTTCGCCGATTAGCCCACCGAGGGGTCGCGGGGGGCGCCGGTAGGATGGACCCACGCGACGCCGCGTCATGGTGGGCCGAGGGAGGATCAGCCGTCGTGCCAGAGTCACCCGAGGAACGCGGCCCCGGCGTGCCGCGCGCTCACCCGCCGGCGAAGGGCGACCATCGTGACGAGCTGGTCGAGCTCCGCGAGACGGTGCGCGTCTTTGAGCTGACCGCGGCCCACAACGAGATGATCGCCGAGCAGTTCCGCCAGCTCGGTCGCTCACGCCTCTACCCCCTCGCGGTGCTCCTGCTCAAGGCCGACAACGTCGCCGAGCGAGTGCTGCGTCGAGGCCTGGGCCGGACCCCGCCGAGCGACCCCGTTGCCACCGGCGACGCGGCGCCCGCGGCGCGGGCCCGGGTCGCGACCACCCTGGCCAAGGGCCTGCGCCTGCTGGTGCACTCGCTGCGCGTGATCGTGCGCGGCCACGCGAGCGCCGGGCCCGCCGGTCAGTTCGAGGCCGACCCCTACGGCCAGTGGAACCAGAGCTTCGCCAAGTTCGACGACGAGCTGCGGCGCCGCCTCACCCTGCGCGTCGAGATCATGGCGACGCGGCCGCGCTTCTCGGTCGTGATGTCCGCCTACAACACGGACCACGGCTTTCTCTCTGAGGCGATCGACTCGGTGCTGGACCAGATCTACCCGGACTTCGAGCTCGTCATCGCCGACGACGCGTCGAGCGACCGAGGGGTCGTCGACGTCATCGAGCGTGCCGCCGCGCGCGACTCGCGCGTGCGCCTGGTGCGTCGCGCCGAGAACGGCGGCATCTCCGCGGCGACCAACTCGGCGATTGGCGAGGCGACGGGCGAGTGGCTCGTCTTCATGGATCACGACGACACGCTCACCCCGTGGGCGCTGCTGCACGTCGCCCTCGCGATCAACGAGCGCGCGTCGACCCAGCTGCTCTACTCCGACGAGGACAAGCTCGACGAGCGGGGTCGGCTCTTCATGCCCTATTTCAAGAGCGACTTCGACCCACTGCTGCTCCTCGGCCAGAACTACGTGTGCCACCTCACGACGGTGCGCCGTGACCTCGTCGAGCGCCTGGGCGGGCTGCGCTCCGAGTTCGACGGCTCCCAGGACTGGGACCTCGTGCTGCGCGTCGCCGAGACCGTCGACCGTTCGGACGTGGTCCACATCCCGCTCGTGCTCTACCACTGGCGCAGCCACCGAGAGTCGACGTCGATGACGTCGGCGGCCAAGCCCTGGGCGCTCGACGCGGGCCGGCGCGCGGTCGCCGCGGCCCTGGCGCGTCGGGGCGTGGCCGCCGAGGTCGTCGAGGTGGAGGCCACGGGCTTCGCCGAGGTGCGCTTCGCGCTGCCCACTGACCCTCCGCTGGTCACGATCATGGTGCCCACGCGCGACGGACGCCTGCTCGAGCGCTGCCTGGACTCGGTGCTCGAGCGTACGACCTATCCGAACTTTGAGGTCGTCGTCATTGACAACGGATCGGTCAAGGAGTCGACCGCGCGCTACCTCGGGCGCCTCGACGAGCGCGTGCGCGTCGTGCGCGACGACCGACCGTTCAACTACTCGGCGCTCCACAACGCCGCGGTGCCGAGCTGTCGTGGGAGCGTGTTGGTGCTCCTCAACGACGACACCGAGGTTCTCGACGGCTGGTGGCTCGACGCCATGGTCGCCCAACTGCTCCAGCCGGGCGTCGGCGCCGTCGGCGCCAAGCTCGTCTACCCCGACGGTCGCATCCAGCACGCGGGGGTGGTGCTCGGTCCCAACGCCCTCGCGGGTCACGTGGGCCAGTTCACGTCGCGCCACGACAAGGGCTACTTCGGCCGCACCGCGCTGGCGTCGGAGTTCCAGGCGGTGACCGCGGCGTGCCTCGCGGTGCGCCGCGACACCTGGGAGAGGCTCGAGGGCCTCGACGAAGACCTGCGCGTGGCGTTCAACGACATCGACTTCTGCCTGCGCGTGCGCGAGGCCGGCTAAGATTTTACCTACACCCCGCGAGCCGAGCTCGTGCAC
>JBOGFU010000302.1:0-1679 GCA_050743545.1 Acidimicrobiales bacterium
GCCATCGGCAAAGCGGAGTTCGGCCGGGCGCGCAGCGATGTCGAAAAACTGCACGCGGATTATCCCAATTCGCGGTTTTCGGGTTTCCGGCTCATCGCCGATGTCCGAGCGCACGGTTCCGGCAAGCAAATTGTTACGATCACGGCGATCGCGCCTGGACCCGGCGCGTGACCTCGTCCGCGGTGAGGTCGCCACGGGCACCCAACAGGACTTCGGCGACGGTGCGCTTGGCGACGGTGACCCGCCCACCCGCGGCGCGGACCGCCGAGACGATCTCGTCCAGGCCACTGGTCGCGCGCGCCACCGCCCGACACTACGCCGGCCGAGAACGCACCCTCGTGCTCCCGAGGCTTCGCGGGCGCCGACGTCCGTCCGCGCCGGGACCGGTGGGCCTAGGCGCGGCTCGTCGACGCCAGTCCGGCGATGATCCGCGTCGCGTCATCGACCATTGTCCTCACGATGTCGCCCGCGGGAATCAGGGACTCGATGGCGCCCACCGCCTGGCCCGCGGGGTAGGCCTCGCGACGCGGGTCGACGCCCTCGGTCGATTCGTCGCCGCCGAGGTGGAACGACCCGTCGGCGAGCGCGACGACGAGCTGCTCGGGAAACTTCTTCAGCGACCCCGGGTCCGCGTCGTAGCGGTCGGTCGTGTCGTTGCGCAGCACGCGCATGGTTTTGCCGGTGTAGGCGCGAGAGATGGTGGTCGAGTCCTCACGACTGGCCAAGATCCCCTCCTTGAATCCCGCGACCGAACGGGCCTCGGGGGTGGCGATGAACCGCGTGCCCACCCACACGCCGTCGGCGCCGAGCGCGAGCGCCGCCGCGAGTCCGCGCCCGTCGAAGACCCCACCCGCGGCGACGACGACGATGGAGCCGTCCATCGCGTCCACGACCTGGGGCACCAACGGAAAGGTCGCGACCGCGCCCGTATGGCCCCCGGCCTCCGTGCCCTGAGCGATCACCGCGTCGCAACCGGCGTCGCGCGCGGCTCGCGCGTGATCCACTTTGCCGCACATCGAAAAGACGAGAACGTCGTGTGAGTGACACAGGTCGATGACCGCGCGGGGCACGCCGAGCCCGGCGACGAACGCGCTCGCTCCACCCTCGATGAGGATCTCTACTCCGCGGACCAACTGGTCGGGCACCGCGGTGAGCAGGTCGACGCCGAAGGGCAGCGCGGTCAGGCCCCGGGTGTCGGCGATCTCCGCGGCGAGTTGCTCGTGACCCATGGTCGACGCCCCTAGGCAGCCGTAGCCGCCGGCCGCCGAGACCGCCGCGCACAGCGCGTGGTAGCTGACCCCGCCCATTCCGGCGAGCATGACGGGGTGCTCGATCCCAAGTAGTTCGGTGAGACGTGTCTTCACGGTGACCTCCGCCCCCACGCTAGAACCGAGACGTTGGGGTCTCGGACCCGGCCGTTAGTGTGGACGGCACGCCTCGTCGACCACGACGAGACACCGAGGACCCAGCGTGACGAACCTGACCACCCCACTGCCCAAGCGCGAGCTCTACTTCGTCTTCGGAGCGCTCATGCTCGGCATGTTGCTCGCGGCGCTGGACCAGACCATCGTCTCTACCGCTCTGCCGACGATCGTCGGCGACCTGCACGGCGCGAGCCACCTGAGTTGGGTGGTCGTTGCCTACCTGCTTGCGTCGACCGTATCGACGCCGCTGTGGGG
>JBOGFU010000303.1:0-8066 GCA_050743545.1 Acidimicrobiales bacterium
TCGTCGTCCTCTGCGGGGAGGGCGGGCTGCTCGAGCACGTGCGCTGGGTGCTCGCTCCGTCGCTCGACGTGACGACTGTCGCCGGGAGCCCCGAGGAGTGCGCGTCGTCGGCCAACGCGCGCGGCACGGACCTCGTGCTGTCGTTCGCGCCGCGCGACGACGTCGAGGGCCTGCGCCTGCACTACTGGGCGAGCTACACCTCGCACTCGCGTCGCGGCGACCGCCTCGCCGGCGAGATCGCCGGCGAGCTCGCGCGCTCGGGCGCGCTCAGCCGCGTCGACGTGATCGGCATGGCGCTGCCGATCTTGCGCGAGACGCGCATGACGACCCTCCACCTCGAGCACGGGCCACTGTCACCCGACACCCTCTACGGCGTCGCTACCGACCTCGCCCGCGCGGTAAACGGGTTTTTCCACAGGTAGGAGCCGTTCGGACGGTCCGAAAGGGACCACTTTTGACTCAAAAACTGTTCAAATTAAGCGGTTTTTGCGTTAACCCACAACTACATCCACAACTTGGGGATAACTTCAACGACAAGGTTAACGTTGAGGGTTGAGAGTTACGGGCTCTTGGTCACCGTGGTGTAGATGCGTTCGAGGTCGTCGAGGTCGGCGAAGTCGATAATGATCCGCCCGTTGCGGCCCTTGAGGTCCACGTGGACCCGGGTGTCGAGGTAGTCCTCCAGCAGCTGCTCGAGCTCGGCCACCGACGCGTCGGGCACCGGGCGGAGCCGCGCGACCCCCGGCTCGGGGCGCGGCGCCCCCGACGCCGCGGGCGCCGGGCGTGGCTCGAGGGTCATCTTCACCGCCTCTTCGGTCGCGCGCACGCTGAGGTCGTTCTTGATGACCCGGGCGACCATCGTCGCCTGGGCCGCGGAGTCGGTCACCGCGAGGAGCGAGCGCGCGTGTCCCGCCGAGATCTGGCCCGACACCAGCGCGGCCTGGGCGGCCTCCCCCAACTGCAGGAGTCGTAACGTGTTCGTAACATTTGCTCGACTCTTGCCGACGCGCTGGGCCACCTGCTCGTGCGTCAACGAGAACTCATTGATCAGCTGCTGGTAGGCCGCCGCCTCCTCCAGGGGGCTGAGGTCCATGCGGTGCAGGTTCTCGACGACGGCCTGCTCGAGGCTGAGTCGATCGTTGACCTCGTCTTGGACGAGCACGGTGATCGCCTCGAGCCCCGCCATGGTCGCCGCCCGCCAGCGGCGCTCCCCCGCGATTAGCTCGTAGGTGTCCGGCGCACCGTCCACCGGGCGCACGATGAGCGGCTGAAGGACGCCGATCTCCTTGACCGACGCGGCCAACGACTCCAAGCTCTGGTCACTGAAGGAGCGACGCGGCTGGTAGGGGTTGGGGCGGATTGCCGTGAGCGCGACCGTGCGCAGGGGACCCTGCGCGTTCGGTGCCTCCGCGGCGCCGGCCGCGTCGGAGCTCTCCGGGATGAGGGCGCCGAGGCCCTTACCCAGTCCTGGTTTCCTGGCCATTCGTAATCTCCTCTGCTAACGCTCGGTACGCCTTCGCGCCCTTGGAGGCGGGGTCAAAGACGGTAATGGGCTGGCCAAACGACGGGGCCTCGGCGAGGCGCACCGTCCGGGGAATGACCGTGCGACAGAGCTCATCGGGGAAGTGACGCCGGACCTCCTCGGCGACGTCGGTCGACAGGGTGTTGCGGGCGTCGTACATCGTGAGGACGACCATCGTGATCTTGAGCGCCGCGTTGAGGTTCTTCTGGACGAGCTCGACGATCCGCCGGAGCTGGGTGAGACCCTCGAGGGCGTAAAACTCCGTCTGGACCGGCACCAGTATCTCGGTCGCCGCGGCAAAGGCGTTGATCGTGATGAGGCCCAAGGATGGGGGACAGTCGATGAAGATGAAGTCGAAGTCCCCGTCGACCGAGTCCAGCGACCTCATGAGCCTCAACTCGCGCGAAATCACGGACGTGAGCTCTTGCTCTACCCCGGCGAGGTCCAGGGTGGCGGGAGCGACAAAGAGGTTGGCGAAACCGGTCGGCTCCACGATGTCCACCATCGGAACGTCGTTGATGAGCACGTCATAGACCGAACGCTCGAACTTACGCCCGTCAACGCCGAGGCCCGTGGTGGCATTTCCCTGGGGATCAAGGTCGACGACCAATACCCTCGAGCCTCGGTCAGCCAGCGCGGCCCCCAGGGAGATGGTCGTTGTCGTCTTCCCGACCCCGCCCTTCTGATTGGCGACGGCAATCACCCTGGTTGCGCTGGCGTCCGCCATAGGCCTCTTCCCGACGTGAACCCCGACTCCGCGGCAGTTCCCTGATATTCAACACGCTTTCGCCAAGGCCGTCAAGTACCGAGGTTTCACGTGAAACATCAAGTACTCCACACCCAGTGGTTTCACGTGAAACATCTCGAGGAAATTGGAATTCCGCGAATCGAACGGGTTTTCGCATGGACTCCGCAGAAAGATGGGCGCGGGTGTTTCACGTGAAACACTCAGAAGAGCGGCCTCTTCGAGGGCCGACCCACGCCCCGAGGAAACTCATCGGGGGTCGCCGCCACCTTGCGAACTACTTGATACGTCGCACCGGAGCTCACGCGCGGTCCCAGAGCGAGTCCCAGCCTCTCCAATCCCGCCTCTGGCCACCGTGAGTCCCCCTCTGAAGTGGGGGGTTCGGAGACCACCAACCACCCGTGGAGGCGAAGAAATCGGGCCGCGCACTCGGCGGTGACGGCGGGTGACCCGAAAGATCGTGCGGTAACCAGCTCAAATCTCCCGGCGAAGTCGTCGTTCCGGGCGACAACCTCCGCGCGCCCGAGCACGACCTCAACTCCTGGCGCAGCCCCGGGCTTCCCCAGGGACTCCTCCAGGTACGCGACTCGTTTGGCCATGGAGTCCAGAAGCACAACCTCGCACGCCCATCGCTCGGCCAAGACGAGCCCCGGTAGCCCTCCCCCGGTGCCCAAGTCGAGGTACGACGACGGGGGAGCGTCGTGATCGGCCTCCCAGACCGCCGCAAACCCTTTGGCGTGGAGAATCTGGGGTTCGAGCGGGCCAGGACCCAGGAATCCCCGGGCTCGAGACCCTCCGAGGGTCTCTTCCAGCCAGCTCGCAGCCACGGACTACGCCGGTGAAACCACCACGAAGCGGCGGGGCTCCTCGCCCTCTGAGCGAGTCGTGACGGTCGTCGAATCGGTCAGGGCGTCGTGGACGGCCTTGCGGTCAGCGGCCGACATTGGCTCTAGAGCCCGCTCCTCGCCTGACTCCGTCACGTCAGCAGCCACCTGCTGGGCGAACCGTCCCAGTGCGGCGACGCGACGCTCACGATATCGAGCGACGTCCACCAAGATACGATCGGTCCGCCCCGGAGTCTTGGACTGCACCACCGTTCGGGTGACCTCTTGGAGGGCTTGAAGGGTTGTGCCACGCGGTCCCACGAGCACGCCGAGCTCCGTCGGGGGAGTGGCGTCCACCGCGAGCTCGACGGTCTCTTCGTCGAGTTCGCGCACGGAAACACTCGCGTGAATGTTCATAGATGCCAGTAGACCCTCAAGGAATCCCTTGGCTATCTCTCCCTGCTCGGCCAGCGTGATGCCTTCGGCCATGGTGTCCTCCTTAGATGGACTCTTGTCGACTCGGGCCGGCGCCTTGGCACGCCGGGGGCCGTCGGTGCGCTCACCTTGACGCGCGCCGTCGGACTTTGGGCCCCGCGGGCGCTCGGTGCGCTCGGGGCGAGCGCCACCGGGGCGCGAGCTCTCTCGTCCTGCGCCGCCGGTGCGGCGCGACCGCTTCGGGCGCGGTCCGCTCGGACGGACTCGCGCGCGAACTCGGGCCTCGCCACGAACTCGCCCGAAGAGGCCGGCCTTCGGCTCCTCCAACACCTCGATCTCCGCGTCGTCGCGGTGGACGCCCAGGTGGGCGAGGGCCCGGTCGGTGGCCTCGTCGATCGACTTGCCAGTGGTCTCTACCCAATCCATGGGCTACCGAGCCTTTCTCTTGCGCTTGGAACGTGAGCGCGACTGCGCGGGCGCGGGTCGCGGAGTTGACGGTTTGGCGGCCGTGGGCTTCGGGCGCGGCGCGGCGGGCTTGGTCGGCGCCTTGAGGGCCGGGGGCGAGTCGGGCTCGCTCGCCTCGGCGGCGGGCAGCGCGCGCTCGACGGGCTTGGCCCCGTTGCGGGTGGGGTCGGTCACCCCGGCGCGGAACATGAGGTCCTGAGTAATTATGCGAATAATTGTTGAAACAATCATGTAGAGGACCACCGCTGCCGGAATAACGAGGTAGATGTATGCAAAAAGAATCGGCATCACCCGCTGAATGGTCTGCTGCTGGCTCGGAACGGACTGGCCCGTCTTGCGGTTGCGGTTGTTGATCTGGGCCATCTGGAAGTACTGGAGCCCCACCGCGACCGCGACGAAGATGAAGAAGGGAATCGCCCCGACCCAGCCGTTGTGGGCGCTGATCGGGAAGGGCTTGAGGCTGAGGTCCATGCCGAAGGCCTTGACCTGGCCCATCGAGTGGATGAGGTCTCGGTACATCGTCGAGCTCGTCGGGATGTAGCGCGGCGCGGCGGCGCCGGCGTTGTTGAGGTGGCTGAGGCCCTTGATGACGCTGTAGAGGATGAACAGGAAGGGCGCCTGGAGGAGCAGGGGCAGGCAGCCCCCCAACGGATTGGCGCCCTCTTCGCGGTAGAGGCGCATCAGCTCCTCGTTGAGCGCGGCGCGGTTCTCGGGGCCCTTGTACTTCTGCTGGAGCTTCTTGATCTCCGGCTGGAGGCGCTGCATGGAGATCATCGACTTGGTGCTCTTGATGGTGAAGGGGGTCAGCACCCCCATGATCACGATCGTCAGAGCCGTGATGGCCACCGCGTAGTTGGGCACCACCCCGTAGAAGAGGGCCAGGAGCCAGCCAAAGAGCCGGAAGATCGGCTGGAAGACCGAGCCGATGGTGTGGGTGATGGACGCCATGGCTAGGCACTCCTTTGCTTCTCGGCGAGCGGCACGAGGTCGATCCCGTGGGGTCCGAAGGGTCGGCAGCGCGTCAGGCGGCGCAGCGCGAGGCCCGCGCCGCGCCGCGCCCCGTGCACCTCGAGCGCTTCGATCGCGTAGTCCGAGCACGACGGATAGAACCGACAGGGGGCGACTCGACGCGCGAAGAGGCGCTGGTATCCGCGCACCAGCGCGGTCAGCGCGACGGTCGCGCGGCTACGACTCGACTCGGCTGAGGGCGAGGCGGAGGTGGCGGGAGAGTTCGTCATGGGAGAGTCGTCCTGTCTCATTAGCGCACCTGATCAGGTACGATCCGCGTCGCGGCGCGGGATCGAGGCCGTCGATGAGGGCGCGAAGGCGTCGTCGGAGGCGGTTGCGCTCGACCGCGGAGCCGACTCGACGCGAGATCGCGTAGGCGACGTCGACCCCGGACGCCGCGGGGTCGTCGACGTAGACGACGCGCAGCGGCCCGCTGGCGCCCCGAGCAGACGGCGTCGCAAAGAGCGCGAAGCGTCGCCGGGTTCGAACCCGACCGGGCACAAGGCTCAGACCGTCAGCTGGTGGCGGCCCTTGGCGCGCCGCGCCCGCAGGACCGCTCGGCCCGCGCGGGTGCGCATGCGCGCCCGAAAGCCGTGAGTTTTAGCCCTTTTCCGTCGGTTGGGCTGGTACGTCCGCTTCACACAAACCTTCTTTACTCGTCTCGACGCTCGGCATCGCCCCTGGGGTCCCGCCGCGCCTGGTCGACAATCTTACCCCACCGGGCGAGGGCCTCGACGGGCCGGGGGGCGACGCACTAGTGTTCGGACCCCACCCCACACAAGGCCCTGGCGCGGGACTGGCCTTGTGGATAAGGTCGAGGCCCATCTGTGGAGGACGACGTGGTCAACAGCGACGAGATCTGGACCGAAGTTCGAGAGTCCTTGCGTGGCAACGCCTCTGACGCAAGCTGGGCCGCCGGGCTCAACACGCTGCGCCTTGTGGATTACCACGACGACCAGTTGGTAATTGGTGCACCGAATGCAATACAGCTCCAGCGAGTGCAGCAGCGCTACCTCCCCTTCATCACCGAACAGGCACGACACGTCCTCGGCGACAACGTGCGAGTCTCGTTAACGCTGAGTGACGCCGAGGTGACGCAACCACCGTTGGTTGACGACGACACCACTGAGCCGACGACGCCGACACCGACGTTCGCCGCGGTGGACCGTCCCGCGCGACTCGATCCGCGCATGACCTTCGACTCCTTCGTGCCCGGCTCGTCGAATCGACTCGCGTTCGCCGCGGCGCAATCGGTCGCTGAAACCCCTGGTCGTGCGTACAATCCGCTGATGATCTACGGCAACAGCGGGCTCGGCAAGACCCACCTGTTGCACGCGATCGGCAACTACGTCCAGGAGAACTACCCCGGTCGCAAGGTCCTCTACGTCTCGACCGAGACCTTCCTCAATGACTTCATTCGCGCGATCCAAACGCGCACGCAGCTCGCACTCCACGAGCGCTACCGCGAGAACGACGTGCTCCTCATCGACGACATCCAGTTCATGGAGACGCGCGGCGAAACGTTCCACGAGGAGATCTTCCACACCTACAACGCGCTGCACGGCGAGGGCAAGCAGATCGTGCTCACGTCCGATCGCAGCCCACGCGACCTCGCGGGGCTACAGGAGCGCTTTCGCTCGCGCCTGCTCCAGGGGCTGGTCACCGAGATCGACCAACCCGACCTCGAGACCCGGATCGCGATCCTGCGAGCCAAGTCCGAGCGCGAGGGGATCGAGCTGCCCAACGACGTCGCCGAGTGGATCGCCCACCGCGTGCGCGACAACATTCGCGAGCTCGAGGGCTCGGTCACCATGCTCCGGGCCTTCGCCAACCTGCGCCAGGAGCCAATCTCCCTGGAGTTGGCCAAGGCCCACCTCACCAACCTCGGCCACGAGCAGGTCGTCTTAAAGCCCGAGACCATCCTGAGCGTCGTGGCCGAGTTCTACGGCCTCAGCGTCGACGACGTCCGGGGCGCCAAGCGACTTCGCCCACTCGTGCGCGCACGCCACATCGCGATGTACTTGATACGCGACCTGCTCGACAACTACTCCTACCCCATGATCGCTCGAATCTTCGACGGGAGGAATCACACCACCGTCATCAGCGGCGTCGAAAAGATCAAGGAGCAGATGACGAGCAACGGCGAGCTCTTGAGCCAGGTCAACCAGCTCAAGCGCCAGCTCTTGGGAGAGGGCCACGAGTAGTTTGTGGCTAACTTCTCGGTTGTGTTGTGCGCGAGCGGTTGGAAGGCGAGGACCTACGCACATGACTGAAGGGTTGAGCACGGAGGGTTGAAGGAGTTAGCCACAGCACTGTGGACAGTCGAAGGGTCACTTCACCCGGTGTGACCAGGGGGTTCGTAAAGATTCCCACAATCACACAGCCCTACTACTACTAACCACATCAATACCAAAAAACCACACCGTAACCTCAGTGGGAATCGAAGGAGAGATCGCATGAAGTTCAAGTCCGAGCGCGACATCCTCGCCGA
The DNA here is from genome assembly GCA_050743545.1 of Acidimicrobiales bacterium. Lineage (GTDB taxonomy): Bacteria > Actinomycetota > Acidimicrobiia > Acidimicrobiales > RAAP-2 > RAAP-2. The sequence goes on from JBOGFU010000303.1 coordinate 7,491, forward strand.
CGCGTTGGGTGCGGCGAGCCGGGTCGTGGCGACGCGCCTGATCGGCGCGTCGTCGGGCATCCTGCTCTCGCTGTCCGGCAACCAACTGACGGTGACGGGGACCGACCTCGACATCACCGTGCGCACGACGGTCGACGTGATTGGCGTGGAGGACGGCGCGACCGTCGTGCCGGCGCGCCTGGTGGTCGACGCGGTGCGCTCGCTCGAGGCGGGCGCGGTCACGGTGGCGGCGGGCGAGGAGAACGTGGAGGTCTCACTGGGTCGGGCGCGCTTCTCGCTGCGGACGTTCTCCGTCATGGACTTCCCCCAGCTGCCCCCGGTCGCGGGGCCGACGACCCAGGTCGCCGCGGGCGACCTCTTGAGCGGGATCGGCCAGGTCGTGCGCGCGGCGGCGAGCGACGACGCCCGCCCACTCCTGACCGGTGTGCTCTTCACCACCGAAGCGGACACGCTGCGCCTTATCGCGACGGACTCCTATCGCCTGGCGGTGCGCGACGTGCCCGGGGTTGCGGGGCTCGGTGGACACGACCTTTTGGTTCCCGCGCGCGCGCTCACGGAGCTCCAGCGGGCCGCGGG
>JBOGFU010000304.1:0-5858 GCA_050743545.1 Acidimicrobiales bacterium
CCGGCGCGGACTGCCTGGGCACCGCGCACCGTCAGGGCGCGGCCTCGGTGACCCAGGTCGAGATCCTGGACCGCCCCCCGGACGAGCGGCCCCCCGACCAGCCCTGGCCGACGATGGCGCGCGTCTACAAGACCACGAGCGCCCACGACGAGGGCGGGGACCGGCTCTTCTCCACCGAGACCCTCGCCTTTAACGGCGCGGGGCGCGTCGAGCGCCTCTCCATGGTCGACCACGCGAGTGGCCGGCCCCTCGCCCTCGACGCAGACCTGGTGCTCATCGCCGCGGGCTTCGTCGGGCCCGAGGTCGCGCGACTCGGCCTCACCGGCCCCGACCTGCTCACCGAGCGTGCGACGCTGCGGGTGGGCGACGACTGGCGCGTCCACGCGCTGGGCGACGAGCGACCGGTCTTCGCCTGCGGGGACGCGGTGCGCGGCCAGAGCCTCATCGTGTGGGCCATCGCCGAGTGTCGCAGCGCGGCCGCCGCGGTCGACGCGCGCCTGCGCGGGGGGGCGAGCGCGCTGGGCGCGCCGGTGCGCCCCTACGCGCCCTCCTGGTAGCCCGCGGCGCCCCGCGCTTTGTAGCATCGAGGCGACCCGAGGGGGAGCCATGCGCAGCACCATGCAGGACGCGCCACTGCTGATTCGCGACATTGTGCGCCACGGCGAGTGGATCTACGCCGAGAAGAAGGTCTTCACCGTGACCCCCGACGGCGTGCGTGAGGCCAACTTCTACCAGGTCTCCAAGCGCGCCGAGCAGCTCGCCGCGGCGCTCGTGCGCCTCGGGGTCGAGCGCGGCGACCGCGTCGCGACCTTCATGTGGAACAACCAGAGCCACTTGGAGGCCTACCTCGCCGTGCCGAGCATGGGCGCGGTGCTGCACACCCTCAACATCCGGCTCTTCCCCGAGCAGCTCGTCTACATCATCAACCACGCCGAGGACCGCGTGATCATCGTCGACGCGTCGCTGGTCCCGGTGCTCGCGCGCGTGCGCGACCAGCTCACCACCGTCGAGCGGATCATCGTCAACGGCGCCGACGACTCCGGCGTGTTGGGCGAGACCCTCGACTACGACGTGCTCGTCGACGCCGAGCGACCGGGCTTTGACTGGCCCGACGTCGACGAGCGTGACGCCGCGATCATGTGCTACACGTCGGGCACCACGGGCAACCCCAAGGGCGTCGTCTACTCGCACCGCTCGACGTGGCTGCACTCGATGGCGTCGACCAGCGCCAACTCGATCGGATTCTCCGAGGGCAACCGCTGCCTGCTCATCGTGCCGATGTTCCACGTCAACGCATGGGGCGCCGCCTACACGTCCTACCTCGCGGGCACCGAGCTGATCATGCCCCAGATGTATCTCCAGGGCGAGCCCCTGCTCAACATCGTGCGCGACCTGCGGCCAACGTCCTCTCTCGGCGTGCCCACGGTGTGGAACGACGTGCTGCGCGCCGCGGCGGCCGACCCCAGCGCCGACCTCTCCAGCCTGCGCTGGATCGTGGTCGGCGGTTCGGCGGTGCCCCGGCACATGATCGAGGCCTTCGACGAGCGATTCGGCATCCGGGTCATCCAGGGCTGGGGCATGACCGAGACCAGCCCCCTCGCCGCGGTCGCGTTGCCGCCCGCGGGGACCCTGCCCGAGAACGAGATCGACTACCGCGTCAAGGCCGGGCGGGTCGTCGCCGGGGTCCAGCTGCGCCTCACCGCCGACGACGGCACGGTGCTGCCCAAGGACGGCAAGACCGTCGGGGAGTTCGAGATCCGCGGGCCGTGGATCACCGGGTCGTACTTCGGCACCGACGACCCCGACAAGTTCCGCGACGGCTGGCTGCGCACCGGCGACGTGGGCACGCTCGACGGCGAGGGCTTCATGACGATCTCGGATCGAACCAAGGACGTCATCAAGTCGGGCGGGGAGTGGATCAGCTCGGTCGAGCTCGAGGTCACCGTGATGGCGCACCCCGCGGTCTTCGAGGCCGCGGTGGTCGCGGTCCCGGACCCCAAGTGGCAGGAGCGCCCGCTGTGCTGCGTCGTCCTGGCCGAGGGCGCGAGCGCCAGCCCCGAGGAGCTGCGCGCGTTCCTCGTCGACCGGGTCGCCAAGTGGTGGGTGCCCGAGAACTGGTGCTTCGTCGAGACCATCCCCAAGACCAGCGTCGGCAAGTTCGACAAAAAGGTCTTGCGCGCGCAGTACGCCGCGGGTGAGCTCGACGTCGTGACCGTGGCGTGAGCGAGTCCCTGGCCGACCTGGCCGACGAGGTCGCACGCCTGGAGGAGCGCGTCGCGGACGCGGTCTACGCGGCCCTGCGCGCCCAGCTCCACGAGGGCGACGGCGACGCCCCCGCGCTCGAGCGTCGCCTCGCGCGAGTGCGGCGCAGCCTGGCCAAGGCCGAGGCGCTGCTGCGCGGCGAGGACTAGAACTCGTTCACCAGGTCGATCACCTGACGCACCGCGACGAAGCGACGCCCGTCGAAGTCAAAGCTGAGGTGGCCGTCGTGGTCGACGCGGTAGCTGTCGAACTCGGGGACCTCGCGCGCGATCTGCGCGAGCTGGGCGTTGGTGGGCGCTCGGTGCAGCGCGACCTTGGCCTGGTCGCCCACGACCTCGAAGCCGTCGAAGTTCGCGTAGAAGTGCTCGATCTCGCCGACCGCGTCCTCGTTGGAGTGACAGACCCGAAAGAGCACCTTGTCGGGCTCGTCGAGGTAGCCCGCGGCGATGACCGCGTCGTCGAGAAAGGCCAGCCACTGCTCCCAGTAGGTACCCTCGGCGACGTCGACCAGCACCACGGGCGCGGGGCTCGACTTGCCGGTGTGCAGCAAGGTGAGCAGCTCGAAGGTCTCGTCCTGGGTGCCGAGGCCCCCCGGGAAGATCGCGAAGGCAATCGACTCCTTGGTCAGCGCGACCTTGCGGGTGAAGAAGTACTTCATCTCCACCAGGCGCGTCTCGGCGTCGATGTAGGGGTTGGCGCTCTGCTCGAAGGGCAGGTCGACGTTGACGCCCAGCGTGTTGTCGCGACCAGCGCCGAGCGCGGCGGCCTCCATGATCCCGGGCCCCGCGCCCGACACCGTGATCCACCCGCGCTGAGCCATGGCCGCGGCGAGGTCGCGCGCCATGAAGTAGAGCGCGGAGTCGGGCGCGGTGCGCGCCGACCCGAAGACCGTCAGCTTGGGGTGGGCGCGCCACGGCGAGAAGACGTTGGCGGCCTCGAGGAGCTCGTCGAGCACCGTGGCGGCGACCTTGAGGTCCGAGTCGTCTGGATCGAACGCGACGAGCTCAACCAAACGGCTCACCAGGGTCGACAGGATCTCGCGGCGCGGCGCGCTGAGCCGCGACTGCGCGTCGACCTCGTCGAGGAAGCGCCCGACCAGGTCGTCGGTCGTCACAGCGTCTGATAGAGCGTCGAGCGCTGCACCAGGGGTCGACCGAGCGGCTCGACCAGGCTCGCGAGCGCCGCGGCGTCCATCTCTTGGCCGTGCACCGCGCCCGCCGCGCGACTGATGTTCTCGTCCATGAGCGTGCCGCCCAGGTCGTTGGCCCCGGCGCTGAGAATGCGGCGCGATCCCTCGACGCCCATCTTGACCCAGCTGACCTGGATGTTGTCGATGAGCGACGCGTAGTGCAGTCGCGCGACCGCGTGCATGAGCAGCGCTTCGCGGAACGTTGGGCCACGACGGCTGCGACCCTTGAGAAACAGCGGCGTCGCCATGTGCACGAAGGGCAGGGGCACGAACTCGGTGAACCCGCGCGTCTCGCGCTGCAGGTCACGCGTGCGAATGAGGTGGGTGGCCCAGCTCGCGGGCCCCTCGACGGCGCCGAACATGATCGTGATGTTCGAGCGCAGACCCACGCCGTGGGCCGCGCGATGGACGTCGAGCCACTGGTCGGAGGTGATCTTGTCGGGGCACAGGACCTCACGAACCTTGTCGTCGAGGATCTCGGCCGCGGTGCCCGGGAGGGTCTTGAGCCCGGCGTCGCGCAGACGGGTCAGGTAGGTCGCGAGGTCCTGACCGGACCGACGAGCGCCCTCGAAGACCTCGAGCGCGCTGAAGGCGTGGATGTGGATCCGCGGCGACCCCGCTCGCACCGCGGCGACCACGTCGACGTAGTAGTCGCCGTCGAACTTCGGGTGGATCCCGCCCTGGAGGCAGACCTCGGTGGCCCCGCGCTCCTCGGCCTCACGAACGCGCTCGCTGATCTCGTCGAGGGTCAGCAGGTAAGGGTCACCCCGCAGGTTGAGCGACAGGGGTCCCTTGGAGAAGGCGCAGAATCGACACTTGAACGTGCACACGTTGGTGTAGTTGATGTTGCGGTTGACGACGAAGGTCACGTCGTCGCCCACCAGGTCCCGGCGCAGGTCGTCGGCGCGCTCGGTGATGGCCTCGACGTCGCGACCGCGCGCGCCAAAGAGCGTCACGAGTTCGTCGGCGCTGAAGTCGTAGCCAGGCTCGACGCGCGCGAGCACGTCGTCGACGCCCCGCGTGCGCACCCCGGCGGGGCGCGACGCGGGCGGCTCCGCGTCCGACCCGGCGAACCACGTGTCGGCGCGGGCGAGGCCTAGGGAGTCGGAGTGGGCGAGGACCCGAGGCCGCACCGCGTCGTCGCAGAACCGGTCGGCGCGCGCCACGAACTCCGGGTAGATCGTGAGGCGGGCCACGAGGTTGACCCCCTCGCGCGCGCAGGCGTCGGCGAGCGACTCGATCGCCGGCCACGGCCGCTCGGGGTTGACGTGGTCGCGCGTGACGGGCGAGACCCCACCGAAGTCGTCGATGCCGAAGGCGAGCAGTCCCGCGGGGTCGTCGCTCAGGTTGGGGGGCGCCTGGAGGTGCACGTCGTCGGGTAGCACTAGGCGCGCCGCGGCGATGGTCCAGTGGAACTCCTCGGCGCTGGGCGCCGGCGCGTGGGCCATGAGGGTGCGCGCCTTGGGCAGGAAGTTCTGGACGATCACCTCTTGGACGTGGCCGTGGCGCGCGTGGGACGCGGCGATCGCCTCGAGCGTGGCGACGCGGTCGGCGCGGCTCTCGCCGATGCCGACGAGCAGCCCCGTGGTGAAGGGGATCGCCAACTCGCCCGCCGCGTCGAGGGTCGCGAGGCGCCGCGCGGGGGCCTTGTCGGGCGCGAGGCGGTGGGCGGCGACGTCGGCCAGGGTCTCGAGCATCATGCCCTGGGACGCGCTCGCCTCGCGCAGCTGGGCGAGCTCGTGGGCGTAGAGCGCGCCGGCGTTGGCGTGGGGGAGCAGCCCCGTCCCCTCGAGCACCATCGCCGCCGCGCTCGCGACGTAGTCGACAGTCGACGCGTAGCCGCGCGCGGCCAGCCAGCGCGCGGCGTCGTCGTAGCGCAGCTCGGGGCGCTCGCCCAGGGTGAAGAGCGCCTCGGTGCAGCCGGCGTCGCGCCCCGCGGTGGCGATCGCCATGACCTCGTCGAGGGAGAGATAGGGCGCGCTGACGTGCGCGGGTGCCTGGGCGAAGGTGCAGTAGCCGCAGCGGTCGCGACAGAGCTGGGTCAGGGGGATGAAGACCTTGGGCGAGTAGGTGACGCGAGACCCAAAGAGAGTGCGCGCGCGCGACAGCGCGTCGGGGGCCAGCTCCGCCGCGCTCGCGCCGATGAGATCGCGGTTCGTGGACGTGACCGCGGACCCCAACACGCGAGCATCTTACGGCTAGGTCAGCAACAGACCAACCGCTTCGTCAAGGCTGTCGATGACGACGTGGCCCGCGGCGCGGCCGCGACCACGCATCGCGCGAAGGTCGGCTCGGGCCTGGGCGAGGTGCAGGTCGTGAAAGGAGTAGTGGCGCCCCATGATCCGCTGGGGCGCGCTGCGCGGTCGCACGACGACCTGCGCGGCGACCACGCCGTCGGGGCCCCCCT
>JBOGFU010000305.1:0-10404 GCA_050743545.1 Acidimicrobiales bacterium
GTAGGGGGCGACCCCCGCGGCGCGCTCGATCATCGCGGCCGTCGCCCCCACCCCAGGGAGCGGGCCGTCGGGGCTGGGGCCGGTCGGCTCGGGGTTGGACGCGACGAAGCCCGCGCCCCGCGCGACGAGTCGCACCGCCGTGGTGACCTCGGCCAACGTGAGGTCGGGCGTCTCTCCCAGCACGACGTAGTCGGGGTCGTCGGCGTCCTCGGTGATGCCGGCGTCCGCGAGGGCGTCGTGGAGGCTGGGCGCGCCGATGACGAACGCGCGAGCGCCGGGGCGCTCGGTGGCGACGAATCGCGCCGTCGCGAGCGCCGAGGTCCACAGCTGGTCGGACTCGACCTCAACCCCGAGCGCGGCGAGCCTCGCGCGAAGGTCGTCGGGCGCGTAGAGCGAGTTGTTGGTGAGCACGAGGAACCGTCGCCCGGTGGCGCGCAGCCGGTCGAGGAACTCGTTGGCGCCCTCGACCATCGCGTCGTCGCGCACGAGGACCCCGTCCATGTCAACCAGCCAGTTTCGACAGTGGGCGACGTCCCTCACCCACTCAGTATCGCCGGGGAGATCCTCGCGTCGCCCCGGTCTCGCCGTGGCTCGTCGCGGCCGCGGGTCGACGCGTTGAGGCGAAGGTGCGACTCGGTGGCGGAGGAGGTGGGATTTGAACCCACGGAAGGTTTCCCTTCACACGATTTCCAATCGTGCCGATTCGGCCGCTCTCGCACTCCTCCGAGGGTGTCGTTGCGACACCGGCGAGTCAGGCTACTAGAGGCGTTGAAAGTGACCGCGCTAGCCTGAGCGAGCCGAGGTCCACCGCGGTGGTCGGGTCCCGTGCGACGGCCGTTCGTGAACCGAGTCAGGGGTGGAAGCCAGCAGCTCTCAGCGGATTGAGTCGGGTGCCACGGACCGCCTGACCATCGCTGTGGACCTCGGCGCTTGACAGGCGACCGTTAGCATCGGGCCATGGTCGCCGACTCCGCGTCACCCGCCACGCCCGGTGCCGCGACCGCGCTCTACCGGCGGTTTCGGCCGGGCCGATTCTCCGAGCTGCGCGGCCAGGACCACGTGGTGCGCGCCCTGCAGGGGGCGGTCAAGAACGGGCGCGTCGTGCACGCCTATCTCTTCTCCGGGCCGCGCGGCACGGGCAAGACGACCACGGCGCGGATCCTGGCCAAGGCGCTGAATTGCGCGAACCCGGTCGACGGTGACGCCTGTGACGAGTGCCCGAGCTGCCTCGCGATCACCGCGGGCTCGTCGCTCGACGTGACCGAGCTCGACGCCGCCTCCAACAACGGCGTCGACGACGTACGCGAGATCACCGCCGGGGCCTGGCACAACACCCCGGGGCGGTGGAAGGTCTACATCGTCGACGAGGTCCACCAGCTCAGCCGCGCGGCCTCGGCCGCGCTGCTCAAGACCCTCGAGGAGCCCCCCGCCCACGTGGTGTTCGTGCTCGCCACGACCGATCCCCACAAGGTCCTGCCGACGATTCGCTCGCGCACCCAGCACCTCGAGTTCCGCCTCTTCGCCAGCGAGACCCTCGGCGCGCTTCTCGCGGAGGTGCGCGAGGCCGAGCACGTGTCGGCCGACGACGCGACCCTCGAGGCCGCGGTGCGCCTCGGTCGCGGCTCCGCGCGCGACGCGCTGAGCGCGCTCGACCAGCTGGTCGCCACGGGGTCGCTCGCCGACTCGCGGCCGACCTTCGACGACCTGCTCGGCGCGCTCTGCGACGCCGACGCCGTCGCCGCGCTCACCGCGCTGTCACGCCTGACGGGTGGCGGGTGGGACCCCGAGCAGGTCGCCGAAGCCTTCGCGCTCGAGGTGCGACAGGTCTTCCTCCTCCAGGTGGCCCCGGAGGTCGCCGACGCCATCGACGTGGACCGCGCGCGACTGAGCGAGTGGGGGACGCGCCTGGGACTCGCTCGTAGCGTTCGGGTCCTCGAGGCCCTGGGCCGGGCGATGCGCGAGATGCGCGGCGCCCCGGAGAAGGTCGTCGTGCTGGAGGTCGCGCTCGTGCGACTCGTGCGACCCGAACTCGATCACTCCATCGACGCGCTCGACGAGCGGATCACTCGCCTCGAACGCCAGGGGCCGTCGCCCGCGGCACCCATCGCCCCCGCGCCGTCGCTGCGGCCCATCGGCTCGACGGCGCCGGTCACCGCGGCGGCGAGCCAGGTGGACGCGGCGGCCCCGCCCGCGCCGAGCGTCGCGCCCGCGGTCGACGCCGCAGTTGAGGCCTCACCGACGCCGTCCAACGCCACGCTCAGCGTCGAGGAGGTGCGCGAGCGCTTCGCGAGCCACGTCCTCACCCGCACGTCGCGCGCGGTGCAGATGCTGCTCAAGGGCGCGCGCGTCCAGGCGCTCCACGGCTCGCGCCTGACCGTCGCGCTGCCGAGCGAGGAGGCTCGGCGCAGCGCCGGGGACTACGCGCCCGCGCTCCAGCGCGCGCTCGACCACGAGTTCAAGACGCCCTTCACGCTGGAGTGGATCGTCGACGAGTCGCTCGTGGGCGCCGCGCCGCCGGAGAGTCGACGCGCCCAGCGCCGCGAGGCGCCCGTCGCCGACGCGACGGACGACGCCGACGGCGACGAGGCGGTCGTCGTGGTTGACTCCGCGGGCGAGCACCTCATCATCGAGGCCTTCCCCGGCGCGGAGGAGGTCTCGTGAGCTACCCGCCCGCGTTGCAGTCCGTGGTCGACGAGCTCGGCCGTTTCCCCGGGGTCGGGCCCAAGTCGGCCCAGCGGATTGCCTTCTGGCTGATGCGCCAGCCCAGCGAAGACGTCGCGCGTCTCGCCCAGTCGCTCGACGAGATGAAGGTGAAGCTCTCGCTGTGCGAGCGGTGCTGCAACATCGCCGAAGCGGGCGGGCTCTGCCCGATCTGCGCCGACGACCGACGCGACCAGGGGGTGATCTGCGTCGTGGAGAGCCCACCGGACGTCGCCGCGGTCGAGCGAACCCACTCGTTTCACGGCACCTATCACGTCCTCCACGGCGTGCTGAGCCCCCTGGAGGGCGTGACCCCCGATCGACTGAAGATCCAGGAGCTCGTCGCCCGACTTCACGGGCCGGTGCGCGAGGTGATCTTGTGCTTTAACTCCAACGTCGAGGGCGACGCGACCGCGATGTACCTGAGCCGCCTGCTCCGGGCCCCGGGGCTCGTCATCTCCCAGCCGGCGAGCGGGCTGCCCGTCGGCGCGGACCTCGAGTACGCCGACGACGTGACCCTCGGTCGCGCGATCGACGGCCGTCACACGCTGGAGTGACCGTAGGCTGACGGCGTGTGGATGGCCTGCGCCGAGTGCGGCTGTGAGGTCGATGGCGGGGTGCGTCAGGTGGTGTGCGCGGACGACGACTGCTGCTGTCAACACCTCGCCGCGTGCGACATGGCGCGGCTCACGCCTCGCGAGGGCTAGGCGAAGCGCACCACGCAGGCGAGCCCCGCGACGAGGCTGTAGACCCCGAAGGGCGTCAGCGTGCGCGTGGTGAAGTAGCGCACCAGGTAGCGAACCGCGACGTAGGCCGCGACCGCCGCGCAGACCGCCCCGACGAGGGTCTGGTAGCGCACCCCGTCGCCGAGCGATCCGAAGAGGTCGGGGATCTTGAGCGCCCCCGCGGCCAGGATGACTGGGGTCGCGAGCAGGAACGAGAAGTTGGCGCTGTCCTCGTGGTCGAGCCCGCCGGCCAGCCCGGCGACCATCGACGCGCCGGCGCGGCTGATCCCCGCGAAGAGCGCGAGGATCTGCGAGCAGCCGATCGCGAACGCCGCCACCGGTGAGAGGGTGGCCAGGCGCCGCCCGGCCTCGTGTCGCCCACGGCCGCGACGCAGCCGCTCGCCGACGAGCAGTATCACGCCGTTGATCGTGAGGAAGATTGCCGCGGCGAGGGGCTTGGCGAAGAGCACGCGGAACTTGTGCTCGAAGACGACCCCGGTCAGCCCGACGGGAATCGTCGCCACGACGAGGAGCACGAGGAGGCGGTACTCGGGGTCGGTGCCCGCGTCGTTGAGGCGCGTGAGCGAGGCGACGCCGCGTTCGCGGGTCCCCGCGAGCTGGCGGCCGAGGCCGCGAAAGAGCCGCAGCCAGGTCGCGCGGTAGAACTCGACTAGCTCGAGCGCGGTTCGGACGTGGAGCCCGACGATGAACGCCAGGAAGAACGACTCGGACGCCGACTGGCTGTTGACGAGGGTGTGCCAGCCGAGCAGCGCCGGCACGAGCACGCTGTGGCCGAGGCTCGAGACCGGGAAGAGCTCGGTGACTCCCTGGAGTAGTCCCATCACGACGGCCTGGAACCACGTGAGGGCGGCGTGCACGCGACCACGCTAAACCACCCCGGCACGGGCTTCGGGCTCGGGCCAGACTAATGAGGTGCGCTATCTCATCGTCGTGCGTCACGCCGAATCGACCAAGGCCCGAGCTGGCGAGCGCGACGTCGACCGGGCCCTCAGTGAGCGTGGCGTCAACCAGTGCGCGCAGCTGCGCGCGTCGGCGAGCGACCCGGCCGAGCTCGGCGCCTACGGGCCGGTGACCGCGCTCGTGTCGTCGGCGACGCGCACGCGCGAGACGTTCGAGCGCGCGTTCGGCGGGCTCGACCTCGTCGCGTCAATGGAGACGAGCGACCTCATGTACAACGGCCAACGCGACGTCGGCCCCGAGGACGTGTTGATCGACCTCGCGGCGATCGACCCGGTCACGACGTCGCTGATGGTCGTGGGCCACAACCCGACGCTGCTCGAACTCATGATCGCGCTCAGCGCGCGCCTGCCCGGCAAGCTCCGTCGCGGTCACTTCCCGACCGGCGCCGCCTACGTGCTGGAGATCCCCGAGGACCGTCCCGTGGGGCCGGGGTCCTTCGAGCTGGTCGGAAAGTTCGTCCCGGACTAGACGCGCAACAGCGCGGCGTCGCCCTGGCCACCCCCGCCGCACAGCGCGACCGCGGCGACCCCGCCCCCGCGGCGGCGCAGCTCGTAGAGCGCGGTCATGGCGAGTCGAGCGCCGGACATCCCGATCGGGTGCCCGAGCGCGACGGCCCCGCCGTTGACGTTGACCTTGGCCTCGTCGAGACCGAGGTCGTCGATCGACGCGAGCCCGACCGCGGCGAACGCCTCGTTGATCTCGTAGAGGTCCAGCGCGGCGGGGTCGAGCCCGGCGCGACGCGCGGCCTTCGAGATCGCGTGGCTCGGTTGCGTGAGCAGCGACGCGTCGGGGCCGGCGACCTGGCCGTAGGCGATGAGCTCTCCTAAGGGCTCAAGCCCGAGCTCGTTCGCGCGCGCCTCGGACACGACGATCAACGCCGCGCCCCCGTCGGAGATCTGTGACGCGTTGCCCGCGGTGACGGTGCCCGCGGGGTCGAACGCCGGGCGAAGCGCGGCGAGGCTCTCGGCGGTGGTGTCGGCACGCACCCCCTCGTCGAGGGTGATCGACAGGGGGTCGCCGCGGCGTTGGGGGACCGCCACGGCAACGATCTCGTCGTCGAATCGCCCCGCGGCCTGGGCCGCGGCGGCGAGCTGGTGGCTGCGCGCGGAGAACTCGTCCTGGCGCGCGCGACTGACCGCGCCGGCGTTGTGGCGCTCGGTGGAGAGCCCCATCGCGCAGTGGTCGAACGCGCAGTAGAGGCCGTCGTACATCATCGAGTCGACGACGCTCTGATCGCCCAGTCGGTAGCCGGCCCGCGCGCCGGGCAGCAGGTAGGGCGCCTGGGTCATCGACTCCATGCCCCCCGCGATGACCGCGTCGGCCTCGCCCGCGCGAACCATCAGGTCGGCGAGGTAGAGGCTCTGGAGACCGGAGAGGCAGACCTTATTAATGGTGGTCGCGTGCACGGTCATCGGGACCCCGGCCTTGACCGCGGCCTGGCGGGCCGTGATCTGACCCTGGCCGGCCTGAAGGACCTGACCCATGAGCACCGCGTCGACTGACGCGGGGTCCACCTTCGCTTGGGCCAGCGCCGCGGCGATGGCCACTCCGCCGAGGTCCATCGCATTAAGGGAGGCGAACTGGCCGGACAGCTTGCCAATGGCGGTTCGCTTGGCGGCGACGATCAAGGCGCGGGTCATGGCTCTCCTTCTAGTCCGTCGCCACGATAGACGTCGCGCCGCGAACGCAATGTGGGAGGGCGTCGCTACCATCTCTGAACGGAGACGCTGACCTTTCTCTTCACCGATATCGAAGCCTCCACGGCGTTGCTCACGCGCCTGGGCGACGCCGACTACGCGCGCGCGCTGAACGACCACCACGCGATTGTCCGCGCGTCGCTGGCGGCGCACGCCGGCCGCGAGGAGACGACCCAGGGCGACTCCTTCTTCGCGGTGTTCTCGTCGCCCCGCTCCGCGGTAGCCGCGGCCATCGAGATTCAGCGCGCCATTAACGCCCACGCGTGGCCCGGTGGTGAAACCCTTCGGGTTCGCATGGGGCTTCACACGGGCGAGGCGACCGAGTCCTCGACGGGGCTCGTGGGCTTCGAGGTACATCGCGCGGCGCGCGTCGCGGCCGTGGGCCACGGTGGTCAGATCCTTGCCACCGCGGCGACCGCGGGGCTCGTCGAGGGCGTCGCGGAGGTTCGCCTGCGCGACCTCGGCGTCCACCGGCTCAAGGACCTCGGCCGTCCCGAGACAATATTTCAGGTCGAGGCCGACGGACTCCCCGTCGACTTCGGGCCCCTCCAGTCGCTCGACAACCCGGAGCTCGCCAACAACCTTCCGGCGTCGCTTAGCCCCTTCGTCGGTCGCGTCGACGACGTCACCGAGGTGCGCGAGGCAATCGCGGAGTCGCGGCTCGTGACGCTGACCGGTGCCGGGGGGTCGGGAAAGACGAGGCTGGCGCTGCACGTCGCCGCGGAGCTCCTGGACGGATCCGGCGACGGGGTGTGGCTGGTCGAGTTGGCGGCCCTCGCCGAGCCCGACCGGGTGACCGCCGCGGTGCTCGACGCGCTGTCGATCCGCCGTGACGACGCCCGCGGCGACCTAGACAGCCTGGTCGAGGCCCTGCGGGACCAGCGCACGCTCATCATCCTCGACAACTGCGAGCACGTCGTCGACGCCGTCGCCAAGCTCGCCGACGTTGTCGGTCGCCACTGCCCCAAGGTGCGCCTGCTCGCGACGTCGCGCGAGCCCCTCGGCGTCAACGGCGAGGTCGTCTACCGCGTGCGCTCGCTGTCGCTGCCCGACAGCGACGTCGTCGACTGCGACGAGATCTGTGGCTTCGACGCGGTCACGCTCTTCGTCGCCCGCGCCCGATCCCTCGAGCGCGACTTCGCCCTCACCGACTCCAACGCCCGGGTGGTCGCGTCGGTCTGTCGACGCCTCGACGGAATACCCCTGGCCATCGAGCTCGCGGCGGCGCGCCTCGCGACCATGTCGCTCGACGACCTCTCCGAACGGCTCGACCACCGATTCCGACTTCTGACCGGGGGGTCTCGCCACGCGCTGCCGCGCCAGCAGACCCTGGCCGCGATGGTTGCGTGGTCCTATGACCTGCTGAGCGAGCCCGAGCGCGTGGTGCTGCGCCGGCTCACGGTGTTCGTCGACGGATTCGACCTTCGCGCGGTCGAGCGCGTGTGCGCGGTCGGGGCGATCGAGTCGTTCGAGGTCGACGACATCCTGGGCTCGCTCGTCAACAAGAGCATGGTCACCGTTGACCGCGACGCCGCGCGCTCGCGCTACCGATTCTTGGAGACGATCCGCCAATTCGCCGCGGAGCAGCTGCTGGCCAGCGGCGGTGAGGCGGAGTTTGGCGACGCTCGTGCCGCCCACGCCGCCTACTACCTCGACCTCGCCGAAGAGGCCGCTCCGTCGCTGGTGGGATCGGGCCAGGCGCAGTGGCTGCCACGCCTGGATGCGGAGTGGGGCAACCTCTACTCGGCGCTGGAGTTCTTCGCCGAGTCTGGCGAGCGCGACGGTGTGGCGCGGATGGTGATCGCTATCTGGCCCTACTTCATCACGCACGCGAGACGAGAGCCCTACGCCACCCTGCGCGCGACGCTCGACGGCTTCGACCCACCGCGGACCGAGCTATGGGGTCGGGCGCGATCCATAGTCGCGACGAGTGCGATTGACACTGGGATCGACGACCAGCGGGCCCTCGCGGATGTCGTTGACGAGTTGACCACCGTCTACGACCTCGCGCTGGAGTGCGGTGCGCGCGAACTCGCGGTCGAGGCGCTGGCGGGTCGGGCCATCGCTCGGGCGTTCCTCGGCGACCCGGCGGGCCCGGTCGACGGCGAGCGCGCCCAAGAGCTCGCCCGAGCGATCGGCAACCCCCGGCTCGAGGGCTACGCGCTGCGCGCTCGAGCGCTCAACGCGGGCGCGCCCGAACTCTTCGGCCAGCGCTTCGTCGCGGTGGGTGAGGCCCGAGCGTTTCACGAGGCGGCGTTGGCCAAGTTCCGAGAGGCGGGGTCGCTCATTGAAGTCTGCGCCCAGTTGACGTCGCTGTCGCACCTGCCCGGTGAGAACCTCGACCAGATACGCGAGGCGCTCGAGCTCTCGATTGAGGCCGCGGCCGTCGCCGAGCAGATCGGGTCGGCGGGACAGATTCACTACACGTCCTTTCTGCTCGGCGTCTACCACGCCGTGTTGGGCGACATCGATGACGCTGACACGTACACCCATCGCGCGGCGCAGTGGCACCGACGCACCTCCCAGCCCCCGGCGTTCCTGGCGTTCATCGCGTTCGCCCAGGCCATCGTCGCCCTGGCCCGCGGCGACCTTGATCGCGGTGCGGTGCTCGCCGGCGCCGTGGCCTCCATGGCCCCCGACGACGCCGTGCGCAACCAGTACTGGTGGACGCCAATGGAGCGGTCGCGCCGAGTGGAGACCGAGGCCGGTCTACGCGAGGCCCTGGGCGACTCGGCCTTCGATACGGCCTTCGCGCGCGGTCGCGCGCTCACCCTCGACCAACTCAGCGACGTCGCGAGCGGTCGCTCGCCGGCGTAGGCGCGCAACACCCCAAGTAGTCTCGCGCCCATGAGCGAGATCATCGACGCCGTGCGCGCGGGCGCCGACGCCGAGACCCTCGCCGCGACGCCGCTGCCCGACACCTACCGCGCGGCGTTCGTGCGCCGCGACGAGACCGCGATGTTCGACGGGGTCGCCAGCCCCGACAAGGACCCTCGGCGAAGCCTGCACGTCGACGACGTGGCGCTGCCCGAGCTCGGCCCCGCCGAGGTGGTCATCGTCGTGATGGCGTCGTCGATCAACTTCAACACCGTGTGGACGAGCATCTTCGAGCCGCTGCCCACCTTCGGCTTCCTCGACCGGCTTGGCCGCGAGTCGTACTGGGGCCAGCGCCACGCGCTCGACTACCACGTGGTGGGGTCGGACGCCGCGGGGGTCGTGGTGCGCGTGGGCTCCGCGGTGCGCAACTGGAAGGTCGGCGACGAGGTCACCGTTCACTGCAACCACGTCGACGACCAGGACCCGAGCAGCCACGACGACTCGATGCTGGCCAACAACCAGCGGATCTGGGGCTTCGAGACCAACTTCGGCGGCCTCGCCGACCTCTCGGTCGTCCGCGCCAATCAGCTCATGCCCAAGCCCGCGCACCTCACGTGGGAGGAGGCCGCGGTCAACGCCTTGTGCAACTCCACCGCGTACCGGATGCTGGTGAGCCGCAACGGCGCGCCGGTGACCCAGGGCGACCGGGTCCTGGTGTGGGGCGCGTCGGGTGGGCTCGGCTCCTTCGCGGTCCAGCACGTGCTCAACTCGGGCGGCGTGCCGATCGGCGTGGTCTCGTCGGCCAACAAGGTCGCGACGCTCAAGGAGCTCGGGTGCGAGCACGTGATCGACAGAAGCGAGCGCGGATACCGCTTCTGGAAGGACGAGCACACCCAGGACGAGGGGGAGTGGCGACGCCTCGGTCGCGACATCCGTGACCTCGTCGGCGACGACCCCGACATTGTCTTCGAGCACCCGGGGCGCTCGACCATGGGCGCGAGCGTCTTCGTCGCCAAGCGCGCGGGAACAATCGTCACCTGCGCGGCGACGAGCGGCTACATGATCGAGTACGACAACCGGCACCTGTGGATGAAGCTCAAGACGATCAAGGGCTCTCACTTTTCCAACTATCGCGAGGCCTGGGCGGCCAACCAGGCGATCATCGACGGTCGGGTCGTGCCACCGCTGTCGGCGGTCTTCGCGCTGACCGAGGTCGGCGAGGCCGCCTACGAGGTTCAGCACAACCGCCACGAGGGCAAGATCGGCGTGCTCTGCGCCGCCGAGCGCGAGGGAACCGGGGTGAGCGACCACGCGACGCGCGAGCGCCTCGGCAGCCGTCTGACGATATTTCGCCGACACGACCGCGAGGCGTGATGCTCACCGAGATCGACCACGTGGCCATCGCGGTGCGCGACCTCGACGCGGCGATCGCCTGGTACCAGAACGCGCTCGGCGCGACCGTCACCCACCGCGAGCGCGTGGAG
>JBOGFU010000306.1:0-2147 GCA_050743545.1 Acidimicrobiales bacterium
GCACGTGGGTGAGGCCGAGGCGCCCCAGCTTGGCCGCGGTCGCGGGGCCGACCCCCCACAGCGCGCCCACCTCCATCTCGGCGAGCCACGCGGCCTCGACCTCGGGCGAGACCCACACGACCCCCTCGCCCGGGACCAGGCGGCCGTCGACGACGCGGGGCTTGGAGACCTTGGACGCGAGCTTGGCGAAGAGCTTGTTGCGACCGAGGCCGACCCCGCACTGGAGCAGGAGCTCGCCCTCGATGCGCGCGCGCAGCTCGCGCGCCGCGGGCACCGGGCGCACGCCGAGGCGACGCAGCCCGCGCAGGTCGGCGAAGACCTCGTCGAGGCCGAGGGGCTCGTACTCCGGGGTGAGGTCCTCGACCAGCGCGTGGAACCGGCGCGAGTACTCCTCGTAGCGGTCGAATCGCCCGGGCAGCATCACGAGGTCCGGGCACATGCGAAGCGCGACGACGCTGGGCATCGCCGAGCGCACGCCGTAGCGGCGGGCCTCGTAGCTCGCCGACGCGACGACCCCGCGCGCGCCCGCGCCACCCACGCACACGGGTCGGCCCTTAAGGCTCGGGTCGTCGAGGACCTCCACGCTCGCGAAGAACGCGTCGAGGTCGACGTGCAGGACCGGCGCCTGGTCGATTGAGGGGTCAGTAGGCGAGGTCGACACTGCGGAAGGCCTCGCCGTAGTCGGCGCCGATCTCGCGCCCGGCGATCTCCGCGCGCTCGGTGACAAGGCGGCGCACGAGGTCGGCGTCGTCGGCAAGCTGGCTCGCGTGGGCCAGGATCGCGCGCAGCTTGGCGTCGATCGACCCGGTCACGTCGGCCACGACGTCGGGCTCGTGGGTGCCCGACAGCAGGAGGTGGGCGACCTGGTGCGGCGGCCCCGCGTCGGGGAAGTAGAGCGGCATCGCCGCGGCGGGCGCGACCGCGTCGAGCACCGCCCACCCGGTCTCGCGATGGTCGCGGTGGTTGACGTAGACGCCGTTGAAGAAGACCGCGGTCGGGTCCGGGGCGACAACCACGTCGGGGCGGTGGGTGCGCACGCGCGCGACCAGCGCCGCGCGCAGGTCGACGTCGTTGGTGACGTCACCGTCTGAGCGCCCCAGGCTCTCGAAGGTCTTGGCGCCCAGGAGCGCCGCGGCGTCGGCGAGCTCGCCCAGGCGCTCGCGCGCGAGGCGCGCGGCGTCGGTCGGGCGGTGCGACCCCTTGGCGCCGTCACAGACCACGACGAGGTGCACCGCGGTGCCCTCGCCCGCCCACCTCGCCAGCAGCCCCCCGCACGCGACGTCGGCGTCGTCGGGGTGCGCGTAGACCGCGAGCGCGCTGGTGGGCGCCAGGTCGAGCGCGCGCACGGCTACCCGCGCAGCTTGGGCGCGGTGGTCTTGACCAGCATGCCGAGCTCACGGGCGAAGTCCTCGGTGCCCTCGAAGCCCTTGTAGACCGACGCGAAGCGCACGTAGGCGACGTCGTCGACCTCGCGCAGCGCCTCCAACGTCGCCATGCCCACCTCTTCGCTCGTCACGTCGCGCCCGAGCAGGCGCATCGACTCCTCCACGGCCAGCGCGAGGCCCGCCATCACGTCCTCGCCCACCGGGCGGTTCTTGGTCGCCGCGGCCACCCCGCGCAGGATCTTGTCGCGGTCGAAGGGCTCGCGCTCGCCCGATCGCTTGATCACGTAGAGCCCGACCTCCTCGATCCGCTCGAAGGTGGTGTAGCGCTGGTGGCAGGTCGCGCACTCGCGGCGCCGGCGAATCGCCACGCCGTCCTCGGCCAGGCGCGAGTCGACCACGCGGTCGTCGTCCGCCGCACAGAACGGGCACCGCATGACGTCACAGTACACCGCGACGTCCACGATCGACCTACGGGATCAGGACGTGCTCACCGGCGACGACCACGCTCGAGCCGAGCTCCGCGACGAGGGCTCGTCGCGCGACGCTCGGGTCGACGGGGTTCATCGCCGCGGCGATGGTGAACACGCTGTCGCCAGGTTGGACGACGTAGAGGGAGCCCGACGCCAGCGTCGCCGACGTCGCGAGGTCGGTGGCCAGCCCCGCGCCGGTGACCCCGCCGAGCGCGTGGCCCGGCCACGCGAGGACGCCCAGCCCGGCGCAGACCGCGAGCGCCGCCACCGCGCGGCGGAGGCGGCTCAGCAC
>JBOGFU010000307.1:0-4707 GCA_050743545.1 Acidimicrobiales bacterium
CTTCCTCTCCAACCTGAAGCCGGGCGAGCGCCGCAAGGGCGTCATCTCCTCGGTCGTCAACTTCGGCGCGTTCGTCGACCTGGGCGGGATGGACGGGCTCATCCACGTGAGCGAGCTCTCCTGGAAGCACATCGACCACCCCAACCAGGTGGTCTCGGTGGGCGACGAGGTCGAGGTCGAGGTCCTCGACGTCGACTTCTCCAAGGAGCGCATCAGCCTGTCGCTCAAGGCGACCCAGTCCGACCCCTGGCAGGTCTTCGCCGACTCCCACGCGGTCGACCAGCTCGTCTACGGGCGCGTCACCAAGCTCGTGCCCTTCGGCGCGTTCATCCAGGTCGGCGACGGTATCGAGGGGTTGGTGCACATCTCGGAGATGGCCGCCCACCACGTCGACTCGCCCGACCAGGTCGTCACCGCGGGCGAGGAGCTCTGGGTCAAGATCATCGAGCTCGACACCCAGCGCCGGCGCATCAGCCTGTCGATCAAGCAGGCCGCGGAGGGCGGCGAGGTCTCCGAGGAGTACCGCGAGGCCTTCGGCAGCCACGCCTACGACACCGAGGGCAACTACATCGGTGGCCTCGAGTACGGCGAGTTCACCCCCGAGACCGAGTCGCAGGCCGCGTGGGCGGAGTTCGCCGTCGAGGCGAACCCGCACGTTGACGAGACCGCTCCCGCCGGCGACGCACCCGTCGAAGTCGTCGAGATGGCGGCGGACGCGCCCGTCGAGGCCGACGTGGCGGACTCTGACATGCCGGTCGTTGACGTGGTCGAGATTGTTGAGGTCGTCGAAGACGAGCCAGCCGCCGACTCGGAGTAGCTGACGCCTTAGGCCGCGGGCTGCACGCCGTAGCCGCGCGGGCACGACATGGCGAGGTCGTTCATCGCGACGACCTGCCACCACGAGCCCCCGAGTGGGGTCACGCACATGTCGTAGGGCGGCGGGTAGCCGTTGGCGTAGGCGACACCCGAGAGCCCCTGGCCCAGCCAGAACGTCACCTCGGCGTGGGGCCACCGCCCGACGGGACCCACGCACACCGACGTGATCGCCCCGACCCCGCGCAGCCGGTCGCTCGTTCCGAGGCTCGTCGGGTCAACGCACGCGCCCGTCGCGTGGGTCGAGGTGAGCGACTTGACCTCGGCGGTCCACGTCGCCTCGTAGCGCGTGTCGACATGGTGGGCCGGTCGGTGATAGAGCCAGAAGCCCACGGCGAGCGCCACCACCACCGCGGCAACGACCAGCGCGGAGCGCCGGTGGGCGAGCAACGACTGGCTGCGAACGGGCAGGTCGACCCGGTAGCGCGTCACGACTCGACGAGGCGACGACCCATCCAGTCGCTTCGACCGACCGCCCAGATCCACTCCGGGCCCTCCTCACCCGGTGCGCGCTTGCCCGCGGGGCGCTCGGCGTCGAAGGTGAAGCCCAGGCGCTCGGGGACCCGCCGGCTGATCGCGTTGGCGCGGTCGTGGTGGATCTCCACGCGCTCGACCCCGGGGACCGTGAACGCGGCGTCGGTCAGCGCCGCGGCCAGCTCCGTTGCGTAGCCCTGGCGAGTGTGGTCGACGTGGACCCAGTAGCCGATCTCCAGCACGTCGGGGCCGACGTTGGCGTGCAGCCCGCAGCCGCCCACGACGACGCCGGCGGCGAAGACCCCGTAGATAGCGTCACCCCCGGCCTCCCACTTGGCGCGCCGATCGGAGATGAACTCCGCGGTCTCGGCAACGGTCATGGCCTGGTCGGCCCAGGGCATCCACGGGCGCAGGTGCGCGAGGCTCGTGTCGATGGCGTCGGCGAGCGCGGTCGCGTCGGCGTCGCGCCAGACGCGCAGCGTGAGGCGCGGGGTCTCGACGGTCTCGGGGAGGCGGGGCACCCAAACAGGCTAGAACGAGGCCGTGGAACTCCGGGGACGTCGAGGCGCGCGAGCTCGTCACCCGGGCGGGTGGCCCGCGTTGAACGACGCCACGGCGTGGAAGGCCCGTTTGGGCTCCCAGGTGAGGTCGGGGTAGGTCGTGCCTCGGCCGTGGGCGAGCAGCGTGACGATGCTCATCGCCGACATGTCGAGGTCGAATCGCGGGTCGTCGTCGGTGGGGGCGAGGTAGTCGACGAAGGTGCACACGAACGCGCCGTCGACGCCCGCGCCTTGGAGGATCTCTAAAGTGTCCGTGATCTCGGTGGCCTGGAAGTCCTCGTCGCGCGTCTGGTGGCCCTTCAGGCGAGTGCGAATGAAGCGGCCGACGAGGGGCAGCTGGTGCAGCACGAGCGACGGGATGGAGACAACGCCGAACCCCAGCGTGCCCGACGACGACGCGCCGACGTAGGCGCGCATGCCGAACTCGGTCACGACGACGGGTTTGCCCGAGTCGACGAGTGGCGCGATCATCTCGACGTAGCGGTCCTTCACCCGGTCGTCGCGGAAGTGGTCCACGCCGATGACGTCGAAGAGGCTCCAGTCGACCGGCTCCCAGACGAGGGCGGCGTAGGTGAGGGCGCCGTGGAACTCGCGCCGGACCCGCGTCGTGGCCTCGGCTAAGAAGGCGTTGAGCTCGTCGGGGCGTCGGGCCCGCGCGGGGTCCTTCCTCATGAGCGAGACCCGGCGCAGGAGCGATCGCCCCGGCAGGATGCCGCGCATGAACAGCGTGACCTCGGTGCCTACGCCAAAGACGACGCGCCCCGGCCACTGGGCGTGGAGGGGCTGCGCGCGTCGGGCGGCGTCCTCGAGGTAGTCGAGCGTCTCGGCCGGTGGACGGTCCCACAGCTCGGGCGACAGCCATACCTCAAGGCCGAGCTCGAGCGCGACGCGCGCCGCCGCCACCAGGCGTTCCGGGTCACGAGCGCAGATCCGCACGCAGTTGCAGTGCAGGTCGTCGCGGATGATCTGAAGCTCGCGGGAGATCGTCGCGAGGTCGAACTCCGGCCGCCAGTTGTGGCCCAACACGCGCCCGACGTCGTAGCAGACGCCGTTGCGGTTCATCGGAGGACCCTCTACTGGATGGGCACCTCGGCGCGCGGGGTCGGGCGTCGAAAGCCCACGGACCTAGCGCCGGGTGAGGGTGAGGGGGAAGTGGCAGGCGACCTGGTGGCCCGGGGCGACGTCGGTGAGCACGGGCTCCTCGGCGGCGCAGCGAGGCTGCGCGTAGGGGCAGCGCGTGCGGAAGCGACACCCGCTCGGGGGGTCGATGGGGCTCGGCGGCTCGCCCTGGAGGACCTCGCCGTGGATCGGCGCGTCGGGGTCGGCCTCGAGCGCGGCGCCCAGCAGGAACTTGGTGTAGGGGTGGGCCGGCGCCTCGTAGAGGACGTCGGGCGGGCCGACCTCGCAGATCTTGCCCAGGTACATCACCGCGACGCGGTCGCTGACGTTCTTCACGACGGCGAGGTCGTGGGCGATGAAGAGCAGGGTGAGCCCGTACTCGGCCTTGAGGTCGGCGAGCAGGTTGAGGATCTGGGCCTGAACCGAGACGTCCAGCGCGGAGACCATCTCGTCGCAGATGAGCATCTTGGGCCGCATCGCGAGCGAGCGCGCGATCGAGATGCGCTGGCACTGGCCCCCGGAGAACTGGCGCGCGTAGCGGTCGCCGTAGACCGTGGGGTCGATCCCCACCTCGCCCAGGAGTCGGCTCACGATCTCGTCGCGCTCGGCGCCCTGGACGCTCTTCCAGCAGTCGAGGGGCTCGGCGACGATGTCCTTGATCCGTCGGCGCGGGTTGAGCGAGCTGATCGGGTCCTGGAAGATCATCTGCATCTTCGTGCGCGCGTTGCGCAGGGCCTTGCCCGACAGCGTGGTGACGTCGACGCCGTCGAGCTCGACGGTCCCGCTCGTCGGGTCGACGATGCGCATCAGCGCCTTGCCGGTGGTGGACTTGCCGCAGCCCGACTCGCCGACCAGCCCCAGGGTCTCACCCTCGACGATGTCAAAGCTGATCCCCGCGACCGCGCTCACCGCGTGGGGGCCGTGGCCGAAGGTGACCGTGAGGTCGCGCACCGAGAGCAGGGGGGTGGCGTCGCTCACGACGCGACCCCCGCTCTGGTCGGGAGGGGGTTCCAGCACGCGAACGCGTGGCCGTCGCTGCCGTCGTAGGTGAGCTCGGGGCGCGCGGTGTGACAGACGTCGGTCGCGTAGGCGCAGCGCGGCGCGAACGCGCAGCCCGGTCCGAGGTTGACCAGGTTGGGCGGGCGCCCGGGGATTGTCTGCAGGCGCGTGTGCGAGGGGCTCGAGACCTTGGGCGAGCTCTCGAGCAACGCGCGCGTGTAGGGCATGCGGTGGTTGCGAAAGACCTCGCGCGTCGAGCCGGTCTCGACGATGCGCCCCGCGTACATGACGATGATCCGCGACGTGCGCGTCGCGACCACCCCGAGGTCGTGGGTGATGAGCACGACCGACATGTGCAGTCGCTCCTTGAGCTCGTCGATGAGGTTGAGGATCTGGGCCTGGATGGTCACGTCGAGCCCGGTGGTCGGCTCGTCGGCCATGAGGAGCTGGGGCGAGCACGCGAGCGCGGTCGCGATGACCACGCGCTGGCGCATCCCCCCCGAGAGCTGGCCCGGGAAGGCCCGGTAGCGCAGCTCGGGCGAGGGGATACCCACGAGCTCGAGGAGCTCGATCGCGCGCGCGCGCGCGTCGTCCTTGGACATCCCTAAGCGCACGCGCAGCGCCTCGTCGATCTGGCGCCCGATCCGCATGACCGGGTTGAGCGAGGTCATCGGGTCCTGGA
>JBOGFU010000308.1:0-1878 GCA_050743545.1 Acidimicrobiales bacterium
CCGACGAGCTGCGCGCCCAGGGCAAGGCGGTCGTCGGTCCGGGCGCCGACGGCGCGCGGCTCGAGGGGTCGAAGGCCTACATGAAGGAGTTCCTCGCCGCCGCGGGGGTGCCGACCGCGCGCTTTGACGTCGTCACTGACGCCCCCGGCGCGCTCGCGAGCCTGCGCGCGATGTCCCCGCCCTACGTCGTCAAGACCGACGGCCTGGCCGCGGGCAAGGGCGTGCTGGTGACCAACGACCTCGACGACGCGGTTCTCGACGCGTCGGCCAAGCTCGCGGGGGCGGCCTTCGGCGACGCCGGGCGCACGGTCGTGATCGAGGAGGGGCTCAGCGGCGAGGAGTGCTCGCTGCTCGTGCTGTGCGACGGCCGCGACGCGGTGGCGCTCGCGCCCGCCCAGGACTACAAGCGCGTCGGCGACGCCGACACCGGCGCCAACACCGGCGGGATGGGCGCCTACGCGCCGATGGCGACGCTGCCCGCGGGGCTGGTCGACGCGGTCATGGGGGGCGTCGTCGCGCCGACCCTGCGCGAGCTGACTCGACGCGGCGTCGACTATCGCGGCGTGCTCTACGCGGGGCTGATGCTCACCGACGCGGGGCCGAGCCTGCTCGAATACAACGTGCGCTTCGGCGACCCTGAGGCCCAGGTGGTGGCGCCCCTCTACGGCGCCGACCTCTACGACCTCTTGGCCGCCACCGCCACCGGCGAGCTCGCGGGGGTCGGGTGCGCGCCCGCGGGCGCCGCGGTGACGGTGGTGCTCGCGTCACGGGGCTACCCCGAGTCGCCCACGGGGGGCGACGTGATCACCGGCCTCGGCGACGACGGCCAGCTCGCGGCCCCGCGCGACGGGGTCATCGTCTTTCACGCGGGCACGCGCCTCGAGCGGGGCCGCTTCGTGACGACCGGGGGGCGTGCGCTCAGCGTCACCGCGATCGCCGGCACCGTGGAGGACGCGCGCCGTAGCGCCTACGACGCGGTGGCGACCGTAACCTTTGGGGGGATGGTGGTGCGCGGCGACGTCGCGCGCGCGCAGCGAGGAGGGAAGTGATCCCGAGGTACGCGCCCGACGACATCGCCGAACTCTTCAGCGACGCCCATCGCTTTGACACCATGCTCGAGGTCGAGCTCCTCACCGTCGACGCGCTGGTCCGCCTGGGCGTGGTGCCCGAGGCTGACGCGGTCGCGCTGCGCGCGCGGCGCCCCGTCGTCGACGCCGACTTCGTCGCCGCGGTCGACGCGCGCGAGGCCGTCACCCGCCACGACACCGCGGCGTTCGTCGACGTGGTCCAGGAGAGGATCGGCGGCCACGAGGCGTCGTGGATTCACCACGGGCTGACGAGCAGCGACGTCGTCGACACCGCGCTGTGCGCGACGCTGGTCCAGGCCATGGACGTCGTCGTCGCCGACGCGACCGCGCTGCGCGACGCGCTGACCGCGCGCGCGGTCGAGTCGATCGACTGGCCGATCACCGGGCGGACCCACGGCGTCGTCGCCGAACCCACGACCTACGGCGCCAAGTTCGCGCTCTTCGCGCTGCAGGTCGACCGCGACGTCGAGCGCGCGCGCCGGGCGCGATCGGGGATCGCGGTGGGCAAGCTCTCGGGCGTCGTCGGCACCTACTCCAACGTCGACCCGGCGGTCGAGGCCTTCGTCTGCGCTCGACTCGGGCTGACGCCGACCCCCGCCACCCAGGTCGTCGCGCGCGACCGCCACGCCGAGCTCCTCTACGCGTGCGCGTCGATCGCCACGGGCGTCGAGTCCTTCGCGCTCGAGGTCCGCCACCTCTCGCGCAGCGAGGTCGCCGAGGCTGAGGAGGCCTTCGCCGAGGGCCAGAAGTGCTCGTCGGCGATGCCCCACAAGCGCAACCCGGTCAACGC
>JBOGFU010000309.1:0-4749 GCA_050743545.1 Acidimicrobiales bacterium
CGGGGGGACTGGGTCGTCCCGTGCGCCCGCCGCGGCGTCGGCGCGTGGGGCTCGCCGTGGTGGCCGCGGTCATCGTGCTCGCAGCGGTGGGCGTGGGCGCGGCCTACAAGCTGGGGCTCTTCACGACGACCTACGCGGTGCCCTCCTTCGAGGGCCTCACGGTCACCCAGGCCGGCACGGTGCTCACCGGCGACCACGACGGCTTCGTCATCAGCGTCACCGCGCACGCGCGCTCGTCGACGGTCGCGCGCTCGCTCATCATCTCCCAGACGCCCGCGGCGGGCACCACGGGCAAGCCCGGGCTCGTCATCTCGGTCACCATCTCCGACGGGCCCGAGATGGTGACCGTCCCCGCGGGGCTGGTGGGCGAGGACTGCGCCACGGCGACCCAGGCGCTGCTCGGCGCCCACCTCAACGCGCGCTGCCCGTCCTCGGCCGAGGTCATTAGCGCCACCGTGCCGGCGGGCCGCGTCGTGCGCGTGCGCCTGGGCAGCGTCGTCAACCCCCACCGCGTGCGCCGCGGCGCGACGCTGCTGCTCGTGCTTTCGCGCGGCCCCGCGACGACCACGACCACCACGACCATCCCCGGGGGGACGACGACGACGACCCCCGGGACGACCACGACCACGACCCTCGCCCCGGGCACCGAGGCCATGCCCAACGTGCTCGGGCTGACCCGCGCCCAGGTCTACGCCGCGATGAAGGCCGCCCAGCTCTACTTCTCGACGAGTGGTCCCCACGCCAACACGCCCCAGTGGACCACCGCGACGGGCTCGTCGCCCGCGGCGGGCGCCCCGGTCAAGCGCCTGTCGAACGTCGTGATCTTCGTCAAGTGAGCGGCTGCGAGCTCTGCGAGGCCGCGGTTCTCACGACGCGCTACTTCGAAGACGAGCTGTGCTGGATCGCCGACTGCGAGATCTGCCTGGTGCCCATGGTGGTGTGGCGCGAGCACGACGCCGCGCCGAGCGCCGAGACCCGCGCCGCGCTGCACGAGCGCCTGGCCCAGGTCGCCGACGACGAGCTCGGCGCGGGCACCTGGCGCGTCGATGACCACATGCGCAACATCCCGGACCACTACCACGCCCACGCGCGCCCGCCGGCGTTCTGGCGCCGGGGCTAGCGCGGTCGCGTCGGTACACTTCGGGGGACTGAGAGGGGTCACATGGGTCAGCTCGAGGGCCGCGTCGCCATCATCACCGGCGCCGGGCGCGGGATCGGCCGTGAGCACGCGCTGCTCTTCGCCGCGGAGGGCGCGCGCGTCGTGGTCAACGACCTCGGCGGCGGGCTCGACGGATCGGGTGGGGCCCAATCGCCCGCGCAGGAGGTCGTCGCCGAGATCGAGGCCTTCGGTGGAACGGCGATCGCCAATCACGACGACGTCACGAGCTGGGAGGGCGGCGAGCGCCTCGTGGCGAGCGCGATCGAGGCCTTCGGCGAGCTGCACGTGTTGGTCAACAACGCGGGGATCCTGCGCGACCGCGTGCTGGTCAACCTCTCCGAGGAGGACTGGGACGCGGTGATCAAGGTCCACCTCAAGGGCCACTTCGTGCCGCTGCGCCACGCCGCGGCCTACTGGCGCGAGCGCGCCAAGTCCGGCAATCCGGTGGCCGCGGCCGTCGTCAACACGTCGTCGACGTCGGGGCTCATCGGCAACGTGGGCCAGTCCAACTACGGCGCGGCCAAGGCCGGCATCGCGGCCCTCACGGTGATCGCCGCCGAGGAGCTCGGCCGCTACGGCGTGCGCGTGAACGCCATCGCCCCGGCCGCGCGCACGCGCATGACCGAGTCGACCCCGGGGCTCTCGGACCAGGTCGTGCGCCCGAGCGACGCCGCGGTCTTTGACGAGTGGGACCCGGCGAACATATCGCCCCTGGTCGCCGCGCTCTCGACCGAGTCGTGCCCGGTGACCGGGCGCGTGTACTTCGTCTACGGCGGCACCGTGCGGCTCTTCCAGAACTGGACCATGACCGAGACGCTCAAGAAGGACGACCGCTGGACGGTCGAGGAGCTGGCGAGCCGACTGCCCGACCTGGCGTGATCGGCTCACGCCCCGACGACCCCGGGGTCCTCGACCCCGAGTCGGATCCGGGCGGGGTCGCCTTCGGCGCGCTGGGCGTCGAGGCCGGCAGCGACCTCAACTGGATCGCGCTGCTGCGCCACCGCGTCCAGCGCCGCGCCGCGGGCTCCGCGCGCTATCCGTGGTGGCTCCTGTGGAGCCTGCTCGCGGGCCTCTTCGCGCTCAACTTCACCTTCACGGTGTTCATCGTGGCGCTGCCGCGGGTCGCCGGCGAATTCCACACGTCGGTCACCACGCTCACCTGGACCATGGTCGGCCCGCTCCTCGCCTACGGGCTCGCGGCGCCGCTCTTCGGCAAGGTCGGCGACGTCTTTGGCCACCGGCGCCTCTTCCTCGTGGGCCTGGTGGGGGCGATGGTCTCGGCGGTGCTCACCGCGACCGCGGCGAGCGTGGGGATGCTGCTCTTCGCGCGCGCGCTCGACGGCGTCCAGGGCGCGGCGACCGGCACGGCGTCGGGCGCGCTGATCAACCTCGCGTTCGCGCCCGGCGAGCGGGTCAAGGCGATGGGGTGGTGGTCGCTCGTCGGCGCGGGCGGGCCGGTGATCGGCGTGTCGCTGGGCTCGCCCATCATCGCGGCGTTCGGCTGGCGGGCGCTGTTCTGGCTCCAGCTCGGGCTCCTCGCGGTCGCCCTCGGCGTGGTCTACGTGGTCGTGCCCCATCGGCGCGACGGCGAGGCCGTCGCCCCGCGACGGCGCGCGCGCGAGGAGTTCGCCCGCATGGACTGGGTGGGCAGCGCGTCGCTGTCGCTCGGGGTCACCTCGCTCATGCTCGCGCTGTCGGTGGGGCCGAGCGTGGGCTGGACCGGCGCGGGGACCCTCGTCGCGTTCGTCGTGGCGGTCGGTGCGATCGCGGTCTTCGTCCACCGCGTGCGCACGTCGGCGCACCCGTTCATCCCCGCGCGCTACTTCGCGCGGCGCAACTTCGTCATGCCGATGTTGCTGCGCGCCGCGGCCAACTTCGCGTACTTCGGCGCCTTCTTCCTGTTTCCCCTCCTGATGGAGCAGGGCTACGGCTACTCGATCCCGCGCGTGGGGGCCATCGCGATCGCGCGTCCGCTGACCTTCGCGATCTTCTCGCCGATCGCGGGCTACGTCGCGATGCGCGTCGGCGAGCGGGTGAGCGCGGTCGCCGGCGCCGCCGCGCTGACCTCGTCGCTCGTGCTCTTCGCGCTGCTGGACCCCTCGAGCGGAACGTGGCTGGTCATCGTCGCGCTCGCGCTGTCGGGGTTCGGCATGGGGGTGGCGATGCCCTCGTCGAGCTCGGTGATGGCCAACGAGGTCGACCCGAGCGAGTTCGGCGTGGTCGCCGCGGCCCAGTTGCTGGCGATGCAGGTCGGCGAGGTCGCCGGAATCCAGGTGCTCGAGACCGTGCGACAGTCGCTCGTTCGCCAGCGCGGGCTCACCCACGCGAGCGCGGGGCCCGCGCTCCTCGAGACCTTTCGCACGCCCTTCGCGCTCGGCGCGGTCGTCGCGGGGATGGGGCTCGTCGCGGCGTTCTTCCTTCGCGCGGTGCCGCGCGCCCCGAGGCCCGCGCGAGACGCCCGGTAGTCTGGTCTCTCATGGTCGACCTCCTCCCGGGCTCTGAGCCCTTCTCCGCGCCCGGCGGCGACGTCGGGGTCGTGGTGCTCCACGGATTCACCGGCAACCCGGTGTCGATGCGCCCGATGGCCGAGGCGCTCGCTGGCGCGGGCTACGCGGTCGAGCTGCCGCGCCTGCCCGGGCACGGCACCACCATCGAGGACCTCCTCACCCACACCTGGGAGGACTGGACCGGCGAAGCCGCGCGCGCGTTCGACGACCTCGCCGCGCGCTGCGCGCGCGTGGCCGTGGTGGGGCTGTCGATGGGTGGCGCGCTGACCGCCGACCTCGCCACGCGCCGCGACGTCGCGGGGTGCGTGTTCATCAACCCGCTGGTCAAGCCGGTCGCGTCCGAGGTCCTCGCGCTGCTCGACGACGCATTGGCCCAGGGGGTCACGGTCTTTGAGACGGGCGCCGAATCGGACATCAAGCGCCCGGGGGCGACGGAAATGGCCTATTCGGGCTGGCCGCTGCCCGCGCTGCGCAACCTCATGGACGCGCTCGTCGGGGTTCACTCGCGCCTCGGCGAGATCACCGCGCCGTGCCTGGTGATGACGAGTCGCGAGGACCACACGGTCACGACCGACAACAGCGAGGACCTGGTGGCCGCGGTCGCGGGCCCGGTCGAGCACGTGTGGCTTGAGGACTCCTATCACGTGGCCACGATCGACAACGACCAGGCGCTCGTGGAGGAGCTCACCCTCGGCTTTGTCGCGAGGGCCACCGCTCCGTGAGCGACCTCACCCGCGACGAGGTCGCCAAGGTCGCCGCCCTCGCGCGCCTGTCGCTCACCGTCGACGAGCTCGACCGCTTCACCGCGCAGCTCTCCTCGGTGCTGAGCCACGCGACCGACATGGGGTCACTCGACCTCGACGGCGTCGCGCCGACGGCTCACCCCTTCGAGCTCGTCAACGTGCTGCGCGACGACGTGGCGGGGGAGTGCCTCAACCGTGACGAGGTCCTCGCCCAGGCCCCCGACGCCCAGGACGGTCGCTTCGGCGTCCCGCGCGTCGGCGCCGAGCCGTGAGGAGCGCGGCCGAGACCGCGCGCCTGGTGCGCTCGCGCGAGCTGAGCGCGCGCGAGGCGCTCGACGAG
>JBOGFU010000310.1:0-3033 GCA_050743545.1 Acidimicrobiales bacterium
CACTTCAGCTCCTCCAGCGCCGAGTGGGTCGTCAACGCCTACGTGCTCACCTTCGCGGGGTTCCTCCTGCTCGGTGGTCGCGCGGCGGACATCGTGGGACGCCGACGCGTCTACATGATCGGCATGACGGTCTTCGTGCTGGCCAGCATCGGCGCGGGCTTTTCCGCCAGCGGCACGCAGCTCATCTCGGTGCGCGCGATCCAGGGGCTCGGTGGCGCCGTGCTCTCGCCCGCGACACTCACCATCATCGTCACCACCTTCCACGGACCCCGCCTGCCCAGGGCGATTGGCGCGTGGAGCGCGGTCGCTGGCGCCGGCGGCGCGTTCGGTGCGCTCATCGGTGGACTGCTCACCGGCTATGCGTCGTGGCGCTGGGTCTTCTTCATCAACGTTCCGATCGGCATTGGGGCCATGGTCGCTGCGGCGCTCTACCTGCGCGAGATGCGCAACCGCGACGCCGCGGTAAAGCTCGACGTCACGGGCGCGGTGCTGGTCACCGCGTCCCTGACGGCGATCATCTTCGCGGTGGTTCGATCAACCGACTGGGGCTGGGGATCGCACCGCACGCTCAGCTGGGTGATCGGCGGCGCGGTGGGACTCGCCGCGTTCGTGTTTTGGGAGTCCAAGGTCGCGTCGCACCCCCTCGTGCCCTTCCGCGTCTTCCGCTCGCGATCGCTCACGCTGGCCAACACGACGATGCTGCTGGTGGGTGGTTCGTTCTTTGCGATGTGGTACTTCCTCACCTTCTACTTTCAGAACATCCTGGGCTTCGACGCGGTCCGGGCCGGCTTCGCGTTCCTGCCGATGGCCATCGCGATCATCGCGGGGGCCCAGATCAGTTCGCGGATCCTGGTTCGCGTGGGGGTGCGATCCCTGCTCATCGTGGGCACGACCATGGCCACGCTGGGATTCGTCTGGCTAGCCATGATCCAGTCCAACAGCACCTACCTGGGCAACGTGCTCGCCCCGTCGGCCATCTGCGCGCTGGCGATGGGTCTCCTCTTCACGCCCCTGGCGACCGCGGCCACGTCGGGGGTCGACCGCGCGGACGCGGGCCTCGCGTCGGGGCTGCTCAACACGTCGCGCCAGGTCGGAGGCTCACTCGCGCTCGCCGGGTTGGCCACCGCGGCGGCCGATCGCGCGGCCACTTACCTCCACCCCACGGCGGCGGTCGCGCTCGTCGGTGGCTACCAGCGCGCCTTTCAGATCTCGGCGGGCGTGACCTTGATCGCGTTGCTCGTGAGCCTCGCGATGCCGCGCGCCGCCGGCGCCGCGAAACCTCACTGATTGACCCCTCGACGCGTGGCGTGCGGTGGCGCGCCCGGGAATGGCGCCGGCGCCACTCGTCGCAACGTCGGAGTTGGGGTCGCCCCCCGATGGCTCGGACGACCCCTCGGTGGCGGTTCGCCGTACGGGTCCAGTGGCGTCACACCGCACCTCGGAGCAAGCCCGTCCCCACACGGTCGGCTCCGCGCCCACGACCGGTGCGTCGACACCAACTCGGTTACAGTGAACGAATTCCAAGCCAACCGTTCATCGACGCCACCCCGGGGCGACGTCGATGAGCGGCTGGGGCAAACAACCGGAGGGGAAAGATGAGTAGAAGCATCAAAGCGCGCGGGGCCCGTCGTGTGGCTCACATCGTCGGAGCCATGGCGCTCACGTTGATGGGAACGACGGCCGTCGCGGGCGCGGCAGTGAGCGCAGGACACGGGCGCTCGGCAGCCCAGGCGGCGCACACCGCGTACGCCAAGACCCTCGCGTGCGAGGTCACCGACACGGGCGGGATCAACGACAAGTCGTTCAACGCCTCGGCCTACCTCGGCCTCGAGCAGGCGGCGAAGCTGAGCCCCAACATCGTCACCTCCGTGGTGTCGACGCCCTCCAACGGCACCGAGTCGAACTACGACGCCGAGATCTCCTCGCTCATCGCACAGAAGTGCGACATCATCGTGACGGTCGGCTTCCTGATGTCGGACGCGACGTGGAACGCCGCGGTCAACAACCCCTCCGTGCACTTCGCGCAGGTCGACAATGGGGACACCAGCCCGGGCAATGACGGCATCGCGGTCATGCCCTACACGGGCACCGCCCCGGGGAACAACATCCTGGGCCTCACCTACGAGACCCAGCAGGACGCGTTCCTCGGTGGGTACGAGGCGGCCGCCTACGCCGCGGCGAAGAACGCCAAGTCCCCGAAGGTGGCCACCTACGGCGGTGAGCAGTTCTCGTCCGTGACCTACTACATGGACGGCTTCTACGACGGCGTGATGTACTACAACAACACCGCCAAGCCGATGCACAAGGTCCAGGTCCTCGGTTGGAACGAGAAGACCCAGAAGGGCACCTTCATCAACAGCTTCACCGACCAGGCCACGGCCCGCACCGACTCCACGGCGTTCCTCTCCCAGGGCGCGACCACCATCTTCCCGGTCGCCGGCTCTGACGGATTGGGCACGACGTCGGCGGTGCGCACGTGGAACGCGTCGCACAAGCTCAAGGCCAACGTCGAGTGGGTGGACACCGACGGCTGCGTAAGCGACGCGTCGGACTGCAACCTGTTCCTCAACTCGGTCACCAAGGGCGTGACGGCGTCGGTGAAGGCGGCGATCGTCCTCGAGGCCACCGGCAAGTACGCGGGCAGCGACTACGTCGGCACCCTGAAGAACGGCGGCGCGGCCTTCATCCAGGACAAGCAGAGCAAGATGGCCAAGCAGCTGTCCAAGGCGGTCCTCGCCAAGGTGACCACGATCACCAAGGGGATCGAGAGCGGGTCCATCAAGGTGGCGGTGGGCGGCTAATAGCCTTCCCGTTGAAGTCGATCACCACGAAGGGCCGAGAGACTACTCTCGGCCCTTCGTGGTGTCTAGCGAAGTAGGCGACTGAGTCACCATGAAGCTCGAGCTGCGCGGAATCACCAAGCGCTTCGGCGAACTCGTCGCCAACAGCGACGTCAACCTGGTGGTCAACCCCGGCGAGATCCACTGCCTGCTCGGCGAGAACGGCGCCGGCAAGTCGACGCTGATGAACATC
>JBOGFU010000311.1:0-1907 GCA_050743545.1 Acidimicrobiales bacterium
CACCAGCCCCGAGGAGCTCATCGCCGCGGCGCACTCCGCGTGCTTTTCGATGGCTCTCACCGGCGCGATCGGCCGCTCGGGTGCGACCCCGGGGACGCTGGAAGTCGACGCCGACGTGACCCTCGGGCCTGACCCGGCGGGCGGCTCGCGGATCACGACGATCGTGCTGACCGTGCGCGGTCGAGTGGACGGCATGGACAACGCGACGTTCGTCGAGCTCGCCGAGGGCGCCAAGGCCAACTGCCCGGTCTCCAAGGCCCTCATCGGCGCCGAGATCAGCCTCGACGCCGCACTGGCCGACTAGCCGACCCGCCGGTAGATCGCCGCGGTCGCCGCGCCCGGTCCGTCGCTGTAGCAGCCGACGCTCGAATCCAGCAACTCGACGAAGCTGACGTCCGCCGCCATCTTGATCTCCGCGGCGTCGACGTCGGCCAAGCCGTCCATCGCCGACAGCCAGGCGACGCCGCCGTAGTCGCCGGTCACGTCGCGCTGGAACGCGGCGTTGAGCCCGGTGATCTCGTGGAACTTCATCGCGATCTCGATCCCGGCGAGGACCCCGCGAGCGAGCGAGCCGGCCCGGAGCAGGCTCCGGACGACGCTCACGATGGCCGGCGGCTCGGCCACGGCGGCGCTGGCCCAAAGGATCGACGAGAGTCGGTCGTCGAGGGGGCCGACGTGCTCGGCGCCCTCGGCCGCCAGCGCCATGTACTTCTCGTCGCCGGCGAGCTTGACCGCCGACTCACCGAACGACGCCAGGTCGTCCCAATGTGATACCCACGCCACCGTGCCGAACCCCGGCGAGAGGGTCGACGCGTAGAGCGTGTTGTCGTGTTCCATGACCTTGGCCGCGCGAGCCCCGATCTTCTGGGCCCACTCCAGCGACCCCTGCCCGGTCAGGCGACCGGTGCGTGCGAACTGGTACATCCCCCACCTCCTGCTGGCGCGTCGCGCCGTCGAGCGAAACATAGCCAGAATCGGGGCGCTCCGCCGAGGGGCTAGCCTCCCCGTCGTCACTTTGAAGGAGGCGCCGTGACCACTGACTCGCCTCGCATTCCCTACGTCGACTTCGCGACCCTCGACTCCGCGACCCAGGCCGAGCTGCGCCGCTGCGCCGCCGAGGGCACGCCGCGACCGGAGAGCTCGGCGGTGCGCGCTCACTCGCCGCGCGCGTTCTGGGCGTTCGCGAGCTCGTGGGACGCGCTCTTTCGCTCGGGCGTCGTCAACCACGAGCTCAAGGAGCTCTGTCGCGTCTACGTGTCGCGCTCGGTCAAGTGCGAGTACTGCGGCAACCAGCGCAGCGAGGCCGCGCGCGGCGCGGGGCTCGCCGAGGCCCACCTCGACGACCTCATGAACTTCGAGGCCGCGACGCGCTACTCAGACCGCGAGCGCGCCGCGCTCGCCTACGCCGAAGCCATCACGTGGCGCCTCGAGCCCACCGACGAGCTGTGGGCCCGATTGGGCTCGCACTTCTCCAACGAGGAGCTCGTCGAGCTCGGGTGCTTCATCTCACTGACCATGGGCCAGCAGAGCTGGATCCGACTCCTCGGCCTCGACCACCAGCGCTACCTGGTCGACGGCGCGGCGTCGCGCGCCGGATTGGCCGAGTCCGTGCGGGCGGGCGACGGCGCTACGTTGGGCACGACGGAGGGACATGGCACCAGCGAGTAACGAGCACGCGGGCCGCGGGCTGCTCGCCCCGGTCACGCCGGGCCCCCTCGACGACGCCGACGCAGACGACCCGCGCCGCGCCGACCTGCGCGAGTGGCTGGGCGAGCACCCGCACCCGAGCGGGGCCGAGCTCGCCGACGCCGGGCTGGTCGCGCCCCACTGGCCCGCCCCGTGGGTACGCGGCGCCGACGTCACCTACCAGCTGATCGTCGACGACGAGCTCGCGCGCGCGGGAGTCA
>JBOGFU010000312.1:0-1704 GCA_050743545.1 Acidimicrobiales bacterium
CGGGTGGGGCCGCGCCAGCGCCCGCGCCGACGCGGCCCTTCTACCTCGCGATCGGCGCGTCGTCGTCGCTCGGCCAGCAGCCCACCGGGGTCTTGGCGCGCCGCGAGAGCGCGACCGTCGACGGCTACGCCGACGACCTCGTGCGCTTCGAGCGCAAGAACGGGGTCAACTTCGCGCTGACCAAGATCGGCTGCCCGGGCGAGACCCCCGCGTCGATGGTCGTCGCGTCGCTCGGCGACGCCTGCTACCCCGGGCCGACGCCCCAGCTCAGCCGCGCGGTGGCGTTCCTGCGCGCGCACCGCGCCGACGCGGGCCTGGTGACGATCGACCTTGGGTTCAACAGCGTGCGCGCGTGCCTCGCCCAGCACGTCTACGACCTGGGCTGCGCCCACCGCGGTCTCGCCGAGGTCGCGCTCTACCTGCCGCGCGTCGTCGCCGCGCTCCGGCGCGCCGCGGGTCCGCGCGTCGACATCGTGGGGCTCAACAGCTTCGACCCGTTCCTGGTGCGCCTGATCGACGACCCGCGCGGCGCGGTGGTCGCGCCGGGGTCGCTGCGCGTCATCGAGTCCCTCGACGACACCCTCGCCGACGACTACGCCGACGCGGGGGTCGCGGTGGCCGACGTGTTTGGCGCCTTTGACGCCGGCGACGCGGCGCCGCGCGAGATCCCGCGCGTCGGGTCGATCCCGAGCGACGTCGACAACGTGTGCCTCTACACCTGGATGTGCGAGCCCGCGCCCTTCGGCCCGGACAACCACCCCAACAACGCCGGCTACGCGCTCATCGCCCAGGCCATCGCCGACGTCCTCCCGGGGGCGTGGCGCGACTTCCCACCGGTCTGAGCCGTGCCGCCCGGCGCGGGGTCAGTCGATGACGAAGCTCTGGTGGCCGTCGATGAGCTCGCGCGTCGCGTCGAGGTGGCCCGCGTGGCACGCGGTCTCGGTGATCACGTGCAGCATCATCTCGCGCAGGTTCTCAAGGCGCCACGAGCCAAAGACGTCGGGCCACGCCGCGGGGAGGTCCTCGGCGCCGTGGGTCGCGATGACCTCGTCGGCGAGGGCGCACTGTTCGACATACCGCTCGATCATGGTGTGGGCCGCGTCGCCGGGCGCGAGGGTCCAGCCCGCGCGGGGCCCGACGGGCCGCTCGACGCTCTGGCCGGCGAAGACCTCGAGGAACCAGAAGCACTCGACGTCGTAGGCGAGGTGGCGGACCATCTGCGCGGCGCTCCAGCCGCTCGGCAGCACCTCACGCGATAGCTGGTCGTCGTCGAGCCCCTCGAGCGTGCTCAGCACGTGGGCGCGCTGGTGGCGCAGCGTCGCGTGCAAATCGTCCATCTCGGTCATGGACGAATGATGCCATTGCGGCGCCGCCGGCGCGAATGGGCGAGCGCTAGCCGGTCGCGGCGTAGGTCAGCGTCACGGTGACCGACTTGGTGGCGTGGTGGCCACCCGCGTCGTGCGCCACCGTGGTGACCAGGACCTTCAGCGAGTGGGTGCGCGCGAGCGATTTAAACAGCGCCCCGGACACGCTGAGCGACTCGCGCGCGCCGTCGCCCGCGGGCATCGTGAAGCTCCCGCGAAGGAGCCGCGACGGCTTGGCCCCTTTGGTCATCACCGCGACCGTTCCGGCGCACGACGTGTCCGCGCCGGCCGGGCAGACCAGGTCGAAGGTGGCGTGGCCCGACGTGGGCTTGGTGGTGGC
>JBOGFU010000313.1:0-4139 GCA_050743545.1 Acidimicrobiales bacterium
CGGCGACAACGCCACGGCCGCCGGCGCCGACCTCGTGATCGTCGCCACACCGTGGGAAGGGGTGCTCAGCACGGTCGGCGCGGCCCGAGAGGCCCTCGCCGGCAAGGTCGTGGTGTCGATGGCCAACGCCCTCACCCGGTGGGGCCAGGAGATGGTGCCGTTGCTGCCTCCGACCGGCTCGGTCACCCTGGCGGTCGCCCGGGCCCTACCGGGCTCGCGAGTGGTCGGGGCGTTCCACCATCTCCCGGCGGGGCCGTGGGCGGACCTCGACCATCCCCTCGAAGCCGACGTCCTGGTGTGCTCCGACGACAGGCAGGCCGCGTCGGAGGTCGTCGGCCTGGTCGACCGGTTGCCCGGGCTTCGCGGCGTGGACGCGGGCGGCCTGGCCAGCGCCCTGGCGATCGAAGCCCTCACCCCGGCCCTGCTGGAGGTGAACCGCCGCCACAAGACCCACGTGGCGATCCGCCTGACCGGCCTCCCGGTACAGGCGGGCCCCGGGGAGGGCTGAGTGTTGGGCCTGCGCCTGTACGACACCGCCCGCAGGGCGGTGGTGCCGTTCGAGCCGGGCCGGCTCGGGCGGATGTACACGTGCGGCATCACCCCCTACGACGCCGCCCATCTCGGCCACGCCGAGACCTACCTCGCCTACGACGTGCTACAGCGGCGGCTTCGCGATCGCGGCCACCTGACCCGCTGCGTGCGCAACGTCACGGACGTCGACGACGACATCTTGCGGCGTGCCCGCCAGCTGGGCGTCCACTACCTGGACCTCGCAGCCGAGGAGATGGCGCGCTTCGACGGCGACATGAGAGCCCTTCGACTGCTGCCCGCGTGGCGCGAGCCTCGGGCGACCTCGGCGATCTCCGACATCCTCGGCCTGATAGGCACCGTTCTCGACAAGGGGCAGGCATACACCGCCGGGGGGGCTGTCTACTTCTCGGTCTCCAGCTCGGAGCGGTTCGGGCAGCTCTCGCACCTCGGGCGGGACGAGATGCTGAGCCTGGCCGCGGAGCGGGGCGGCGACCCGGGTGACCCGCGCAAGGCCGATCCGCTCGACTTCGTGCTCTGGCAGCCGTCTGCGCCGGACGAGCCGGCCTGGGAGTCCCGTTGGGGCAGCTGGCGTCCCGGCTGGCACGTCGAGTGCTCGGCGCTCGCGCTGCGCGAGCTCGGCGCGACGGTCGACGTCCACGGTGGCGGCCGCGACCTCGCCTTTCCCCACCACGAGTGCGAGGCCGCGCAGTCCGAGTCGGTGACCGGGGTGCCCTTCGTGCGCCACTGGGTCCACGTGGGCCTCGTGGGCCTCGACGGCACCAAGATGAGCAAGTCCCTGGGCAACTTGGTCTTCGTCGACGACCTCGTCGCGCGCACCGAGCCCGCGGCGGTGCGCCTCGCCCTGCTCGACCACCACTACCGCGAGGACTGGGAGTGGCGCGACGAGTGCCTGAGCCTGGCCCAGTCGCGCCTCGCGACGTGGCGCTCGGTGACGACCGGCCGGGCGAGCGACGTGCTCGACGACGTGCGTGGCGCGCTCGACGACGACCTCGACACCCCCGGCGCGCTCGCGCGACTCGACGACGCCGCGCTCGCGGGCTACTCGGTCACCTCGGGCGCGGAGCTCCTCGGCGTTACGCTGTAGCCAAGGAGAGGCCCAGATGTCGGACATCGCTGTGACCCTGCCCGACGGCGCGGTGCGGACCCTGCCCGAGGGATCGACCGGCGCCGACCTCGCCGCGGCCGTCGGCAAGCGCCTGGCCAAAGACGCCCTGGCCGCGACGCTCAACGGCCAGCTGGTGGACCTGTCGACGCCCCTGGTGGACGGCGCCGCGGTGTCGATCGTCACCGCGACCAGCGACGCCGGGCGCGACGTGCTGCGCCACTCGAGCGCGCACGTGCTCGCCCAGGCGGTCACGCGACTGTGGCCGGGGGCGCTCTACGCGATTGGCCCGGCGATCCGCGACGGCTTCTACTACGACTTCGAGCTGCCCAACGGCGAGCGATTCTCGGACCACGACCTCGAGCGCATCGACGCCGAGATGCGATCGATCATCGCCGAGGACCAGCCCTTCACCCGCGCCGAGCACTCCCTCGACGAGGGCCTCGCGCTCTTCGCCGACCAGCCCTACAAGCTCGAGATCATCGCGGCGGTCGAAGCGGGGGGCAGCGACGAGGACCGCGCCGAGGTCGACGCCCACGTGGTCACGACCTATCGCAACTCCGCCTCCTTCGTCGACCTGTGCCGCGGCCCCCACGTTCCTACGACGGGGCGCCTCGGGAGCTTTCGCCTGACCCGCGTCGCCGGCGCCTACTGGCGCGGCGACGAGAAGCGCACCCAGCTCCAGCGCGTCTACGGCACGGCGTGGGAGTCCCCGGTCGCCTTAGAGGCCCACCTCACGATGCTCGAAGAGGCGGAGAAGCGCGACCACCGCAAGCTCGGCGCGGAGCTCGACCTCTTCTCCTTCCCCAGCGAGCTCGGACCGGGTCTCGCGATCTTCCACCCCAAGGGCGGCACGATGCGCCGGGTGATGGAGGACTACTCGCGCCAGCGTCATTTCGAGGCCGGCTACGACTTCGTGACCTCGCCGCACATCTCTAAGTCCGACCTCTTCGAGACGTCGGGCCACCTGCAGTGGTTCGCCGAGGGCATGTACCCGCCGATGGAGCTCGACGAGGGCCAGCGCTACTACCTCAAGCCCATGAACTGCCCGTTCCACACGTTGATCTTCAAGTCGCGCTCGCGCAGCTACCGCGAGCTGCCCCTGCGCTTCTTCGAGTTCGGAACGGTCTATCGCTACGAGAAGTCCGGGGTGGTCCACGGGCTCACGCGCGTGCGCGGGCTAACCATGGACGACGCGCACATCTTTTGCACGCGCGAGCAGATGCGCGACGAGCTCGTGAGCCTGCTCGAGTTCGTGCTCGACCTGCTGCGCGACTTTGGCCTCAGCGAGTTCTTCCTCGAGCTCTCGACGCGCCCCGAGGGCAAGGCCGTGGGCTCGGACGCGGAGTGGGCCGAGGCCGAGGCGACCCTCGCCGAGGTCGCGGGGGGACGCGGGCTCGAGCTCGTGCTCGACCCCGGCGGGGGAGCGTTCTACGGCCCCAAGATCTCGGTGCAGGCCCGTGACGCGATCTGCCGCACCCATCAGATGTCGACGATCCAGCTGGACTTTCAGACCCCCCAGCGCTTCGACGCGACCTACGTCGCGTCCGACAACTCGCGCCAGCGCCCGATCATGATCCACCGCGCGCTCTTCGGCTCCGTCGAGCGCTTCGTCGCCATCCTGCTCGAGCACTACGCGGGCAACCTGCCGACCTGGCTCAGCCCCGAGCAGGTTCGCGTGCTGGGCGTGCGCGACGACCACGACCCCTACGCCTACGAGGTCTGCGCCGCGCTGCGCGCGGCCGGCGTGCGCGCGAGCGTCGAGACCGCGGGCGAGCCCCTGGGCGCGAGGATCCGGCGCGCGAAGTTAGAGAAGCTGCCCTACGTGCTGGTGGTGGGCGACGACGACGTCGCCGCGCGTACCGTCGGCGTCAACGCGCGCGGCCTGGGCGACCCGGTGCGCGGGGTGGCGCTCGAGGAGTTCACGCGCGACGTGGTCGAGGAGATCGCACGCCACGCGTCGCCCGAGGACGCCGGGTGACCCTCGAGCGGTTTTTCTCCGCGTTGCGCGAGGAGTACGTGAGCACCACCGACGCGTCGCAGTCCGACGGCGCGTGCGTGTTCTGCGAGCTCGCCAACGCCGAGGTCGACGCGTCGACCGGTGTGCTGTGGCGCAGCGAGCTCACCTACGTCGCGCTCAACGCCTTCCCCTACGGCTCGGGCCACCTGCTCGTGCTGCCCCGGCGCCACGTCGCCGGGATGGGAGACCTCACCGACGCGGAGTACGCAGACCTGTCCGGCGCGCTGCGCATGGTCGTCGCCGCGCTGGAGGAGGCCTACCACCCCGACGGGATGAACGTCGGCTTCAACCTGGGGGTCGCCGCGGGCGCGGGGATCCCGCGCCACCTCCACGCGCACGCGCTGCCGCGCTGGAGCGGCGACACCAACTTCATGACCAGCATTGGCGAGACGCGAGTGCTCCCCGAGTCGCTCGCGTCGACCTGGGCCAAGGTCCACGCGGTCCTCTCGGCGAGCGCGTGACACC
>JBOGFU010000314.1:0-9872 GCA_050743545.1 Acidimicrobiales bacterium
CGTCCTCGTCGGCCGACGCGGCGAGCTCGGCGCGCAGCGAGCGTTCACGCTCGGCGATGACCGAGGTCGTGCCCCGCGCGCGCTCGGCCAGCGCGGCCAGCGACCCGAGCGACGACGCCATCGCCTCCTCGCGCCGACTCGCCATCTCCGCGGTGGCCGCCGACGCCTGTGCGTCGAGGGTGATGAGCTCGTCGCGCAGCGCGCGCTCGCGCAGCCCGGCGTCGGCCAGCTGGCGCGACAGCGCCAGGCGACGGGCCTCGAAGGACGCGCGACGCTCGGCGTAGAGCGAGGTGCGCGCGGCGCGCAGCTCGGCGTCGACGTCGCCGTAGCGCCGCGCCGACGCCGCCTGGCGCTCGAGGGGTCGCATCTGGCGGCGCACCTCGCGCACCAGGTCGCCGAGTCGCTCGAGGTTCTCCTGGGTCGAGTCGAGCCGGCGCTGGGCGCGCTCCTTGCGCCGGCGGTGCTTTAGGACCCCCGCGGCCTCTTCGATCACCGCGCGGCGGCTCTCGGGGCTCGAGTTGAGGATCGAGTCGAGCTGGCCCTGGCCGATGATCATGTGCTGCTGGCGCCCGACGCCCGAGTCGGCGAGGAGCTCTTGGACGTCGAGGAGCCGGCAGGTCGTTCCGTTGATCGCGTACTCGCTCTCGCCGTCGCGAAAGAGCGTGCGCGAGATCGTCACCTCCGCGCCCTCCACGGGCAGGCGCCCCGACGAGTTGTCAATGGTCAGCGAGACCTCCGCGCGCCCGAGCGCCGCGCGCGTGGGCGTGCCCATGAAGATGACGTCGTCCATGCGCGCGCTGCGCAGCGCGCGCGTGCTCTGCGCGCCCAGCACCCAGGTCACGGCGTCGACGACGTTGGACTTGCCCGAGCCGTTGGGCCCGACGACCGCGGTCACCCCGGGCTCAAACTCCAGGTCGGTCGTGTCGGCGAAGGACTTGAAGCCCTTCATCGTCAGACGCTTCAAGAACACGTCGCCGACGCTACCAACGCGCCGCGCGCGCGCCGGAACGCGACCGCCTAGCTCTGGTCCTTCTCGCAGTAGAAGGTCGGCCGCTGGCGAAAGACCACCCGCAGGATCGGCTGGCGGCACTGGGCGCAGGGCTGGCCCTCGCGCCCGTAGACCTTGTGGAACTGCTGGTAGGCGCCGGGGCGCCCGTCGGGGTCGACGAACTGCTCGTCGGCCAGGGTCGACCCGCCGAACTTGATCGCGTCGGTGAGGACCTCGATGAGCGAGCGGTGCAGGCGTCGGATCTCGATCGTCGACAGCGAGTCGCTGGGCCGGTCGTAGCGCAGCCCCGCGGCGAACAGGCTCTCGTCGGCGTAGATGTTGCCGACCCCGCAGATGATGTCCTGGTCGGTGAGGACGGCCTTGAGCGGCGTCGTGCGACTGCGCAGGATCGCCGCGAAGCGGTCCCAGCCGATCTGGTCCTCGAAGGGGTCGATCCCCAGGTGGGCGAGCTCGGGGACGCGCCGGCGCAGCGCGAGCCCCTCGCCGCCGATCGACAGTCGAGCGAACTTGGAGACCTCGACCTCCTCGCCCTCGCGCGGCGGGGTCGACACGTAGAGCTCGCCGAAGGTGCGCGGGTCGACGAAGCGCAGCTCGCCCCCGGTCGCCAACGTGAAGACCACGTGGGTGTGCTTGGGCTTGAGGTCCTTGGGGCCCTTGGCACGCAGCAGCTGGCCGCTCATCCCCAGGTGCACGACCAGGCTGTTTCCGTCGTCGAGCCCGATCACCAGGTTCTTGCCCAAGCGCTCGACCGAGCGCACCGAGCGCTCCTCGACCAGCGAGCGGAACTCCTTCGCGCTCTTGTGCCGGCGCACGACCCGCCCGTTGGTCACCGACACCGCCTTGAAGCGCTTGCCCACGAGCTCGCGCGACAGCACCGACCTCACGGTCTCGACCTCGGGGAGCTCAGGCATCGCGGCCCTCCAGCGCGGCGAGCGCCGCCGCGGCCTCGGCGGCCTTTTTGCTCGTGCCCTCGCCGAGCCCCACGACGTCGCCCACGCGCACCACCGCGGCGAATATGCGCGCGTGGCTGGGCCCCTCGCCGCGCACGTCGTAGGCGGGCGTCGCGCGCCCGGTCTCTTGGGCCCACTGGGTGAGTCGGGCCTTGGGGTCGACCTCCTTGGGGGTGCGCGCGGCCTCGGCGACGTCGTCGCCGAGCTCGCCGGCGACGAACGCGCGCGCGACGTCGTAGCCACGCTCGAGGTAGAGCGCGGCGACGAGCGCCTCGAACGCGTCGGCGAGGAGCCCCGCGCGATCACGACCGCCCTTCTTCACCTCGCCGCGACCGAGGCGCACGTGGCGGGCCAGGTCGAGGCGCTGCGCGGCGTGGGCCAGCGACGCCTCGTTGACGACCCGCGCGCGCACCAGGGTCGCCTCCCCCTGGTCGAGGTCGGGGTAGGCGGTCACGACGAGGTCCGCGACCGCGAGGTCGACCACCGCGTCGCCCAGGAACTCGAGGCGCTCGTTGGACACGGTGTCGTTCTCCGCGGCGTAGCTCGAGTGGGTGAGCGCGGTCGCGAGCAGCGCGCTGGTGCCCGACAGCCCCACGCGCTCGGCCAGCTCACCCGCGTCGGGCGTCGCCTCGGCCACGGACCCCGCGGCGCTAGATCTTGGCCGAGACGTAGTCGACCGCGTCGCGCACCGACGCGAGGCCCTCGAGGTCCTCGTCGTCGATGTGAAACCCCGCCACGTGGGCGCTCAGGCTCTCCTCGAGCGCCTCGACGAGCTCGATGAGGGCGAGCGAGTCGGCACCGAGGTCGGCGAAGGAGATGTCCTCGCCGATCTCCGACGGGCTCTTCTCTAGTATCTCGGCGAGCTGCTCGGTCACCAAGGTCAAGACGGCGTCCCGCGTGAGCGGGGTCGACGGCACGTCAGCGGTCATGGCCACTCCTTTACGGCGCTGCCCCACACTACCGAGGTCGCCGACCCGGCGCGGCTAGGTCCCGGGCCTGATCGCGGCGCGCATCTTGGCGACCACGCCGTCGGCGTCGAGCTCGGCGGCGACGCGCAGCGCGTTCATCACCGCGGTCGCGTTCGACGAGCCGTGGCTGATGACGCAGATCCCCTCGAGGCCGAGGAGCATCGCCCCGCCCTGGGACTCCGGGGTGAGGGCCGTCGCGATGGGCACCAGGTGCTCCATCAGCACCGCCCCCGCGGCGCGGG
The DNA here is from genome assembly GCA_050743545.1 of Acidimicrobiales bacterium. GTDB lineage: Bacteria > Actinomycetota > Acidimicrobiia > Acidimicrobiales > RAAP-2 > RAAP-2. The sequence continues at coordinate 3,170 of JBOGFU010000314.1, forward strand.
TCTCGTCGTTGGTGTCGATGACGCCCAGCACCGTGTGAAAGACGAAGCGCAGCGCTCCCTCCAGGGTCTTTAGGGCGACGTTGCCGGTGAAGCCGTCGGTCACGATCACGTCGACCGGCGAGGGCACCAGGTCGCGGCCCTCGACGTTGCCCGTGAAGTTGAGCGGGCCCTCGGCGAGCAGGCGGTGGGCCTCCTTGACCAGCGGGGTGCCCTTGGAGGACTCCTCGCCGATCGACAGCAGCCCCACCGTCGGCTCGGCGACGCGGTAGTGGGCCTGGACGAACGCGGTCGCCAGCTGGGCGAACTGGACGATCATCTCGGGGGTGCACTCGGCGTTGGCGCCGGCGTCGACCAGGCACAGCGGGCTGCGCCCGGGGTTGGGGATCGGCGTCGCGATGCACGGGCGCACGACCCCGGGGAGTCGACCCATGCGCAGCAGCGCCGACGCCATCGTCGCGCCGGTGTTGCCCGCCGAGACCATCGCGCTCGCCCTTCCGTCGCGCACGAGCTCCGCGCAGCGCACGAGCGACGAGTCCTTCTTCTTGCGCACACTGGCCGCGGGGTCGTCGTCCATGTGGATGACCTCGGTGCAGGCGACGACCTCGAGCCCCAACGGGTCGCCCATCAGGTCGGGCACCCCGACCAGGACGACGTGGAGCCCCAGTTCGTCGGTGGCTCGGCGCGCGCCGGCGATGATCTCACTGGGAGCGCGGTCGCCGCCCATCGCGTCCAGGGCGATGGGCAGCGTCAACTCAGTCGACCTCGACGGCCACGCGACCCTTGTACCAGCCGCAGGCCGGGCACACCACGTGGGGCGTCTTGGCCCTCGCGCACTGCGGGCAGACCGAGCGCGCGGGCACGCCCAGGCGCCAGTTGGCGGCGCGGCGACTGCGGGTCTTCGCCTTGGAGGTCTTGCGCTTAGGTACGGCCATGGCCCGTCAGCTTTCTGCGTCGGTGGAGGCGGTCTCGCCTTCGAAACGAAGTCCGTCCAGCATAGCCCAGCGCGGGTCGCGCTCCGCCCGGCAGTCGCACCGCTCGTCGTTGCGGTCGACGCCACAGATCGGGCAGAGCCCCGCGCACTCCTCGCGGCACAGCGGCGCGAGGGGTAGGTCGAGCAGGATCGCGTCGTGGGCCAGCTGGGCGAGGTCCACCTGGTCGTCGACGATCGCGTAGGCGTCGTCGTCGCCCTCGGCACGGTCGTCGACAAAGCGCTCGGCGACGCGCACGCTGCTCATGCCCAGCACCGGCGTCGAGCAGCGCCGACAGACCCCGTGCCAGGGCGCGGCGACCGTGCCGGTGGCGCGCACGCCCCCCGGGTAGCTGGCCAGCGTGAGGTCGATCGAGACCGTGGCCTCGGCGAAGACGTCGGTCTCGGCCGGGCCGCGGGCCGCGAACTCGTGGCTCTCGTCAAAGGGCGCCTCGAAGGCGACGCGCAGCGTCGAGTGCGCCCGGCGGCGAAGTCGCGCCACGGGCACGAGGTCGGGCGAGGTCACGTCGGGCGGGCGTCCTGGTCGAAGAAGGACGCGTCGTCGTGGGGGGCCTCGTCGTCGGGGTCGACGTCGGGCACGGCCTCGATCATCGACGTGGGCAGGCCCTGGGCCGAGAGGCGCTCACGCCCCGAGCGCGTCGTGCGCAGCAGGCGCTCGAGCACGATCTCGAAGTTGCCGAGCTTGCCGTCGATGAAGTCCTCGGACTGGTTGACCAGCGCGCGCGCCTTGGCCTGGGCGTCGGCGATGATCTGGTCCGCGGCGAGGCGCGACTGGCGCACGATCTCGGTCTTGTCGACCATGCGCGCGGCCTCCGCGCGAACCTGGTCCATCAGCTGCTGGGCCTTGGCGACCTCGGCGGTCATCAGCTCCTCGCGGTCGCGCAGCGCCCAGCGGGCCTCGCGAATCTCGTCGGGCACGTCGCGCAGCGCCTGCTCCAACAGCGCGAGCACGTCCTCTCGCGGCACGAGCGCGGAGTTCGACAGGGGCATGGCCTTGGCGTTCGCCACCAGGTCGCGCAGCTCGCGCAGGTCGGTCTCGATGTCGCGGCGCGCGTGGGCCGGCGCGGCGAGCTCGGCGTCGTCCTCGTAGCCCTCGAAGGTCACGACCCGGCCCCCGCGAAGCGCTCCTTCAGACGCGCGGCGACCGGCGCCGGCACGAACGCGGAGACGTCCCCGCCGTAGCGCGCGACCTCGCGCAGCAGGCGCGACGCGATGAAGGAGTGGTCCGAGCTCGACGGGATGAAGAGGGTCTCCACCCCCGAGAGCGAGCGGTTCATCTGGGCCATCTGCAGCTCGTTCTCAAAGTCCGACACCGCGCGCAGCCCCTTGACGATCGCGGTCGCGCCCACGTCGCGCGCGACCGTGACGAGCAGCGTCGAGATCGAGACGATCCGCACCATCGTCAGGTGGGCGCAGGACTCGGCGATCATCTCGCGCCGCTCCTCTAGGTCAAAGAGCGCCTCGGACTTCTGGGGGTTGCGGATCGCCGCGACGACCACCTCGTCAAAGATGCGGCTCGCGCGCTCGACGACCTCCAAGTGCCCGTTGTGGAACGGGTCGAAGGATCCGGGGATGAGGCCGACCGTCACGCGGCGTCGTCCCCGACACGTTCCACCATCGTTACGAGCGTAGTGCCGTAGCGTTTCGTCTTCGCGACTACCCACCCGGTGGGCGCGTCGGCCCACCGGTCGTTCTCACTCACCGCGCGGCGCGCGGGCGCGCCGCGCAGCTGGGCGGCGACGTCGACCTCGCCTTAGGGCGGGTCGGCGAGGATCAGGTCGAGGTCGTGTGGGGCGCGCCACGTGGGCAGCGACGCGCGCACGAAGGTCGCGGCGCCGCTGAGACGCAGCGGGGCGAGGTTGGCCTCGGCCGCGGCGAGGCACGCGGGGTCGGCGTCGACGAAGTAGGCGTGGGCCGCCCCCCGGCTCAACGCCTCGATGCCCATCGCCCCCGAGCCGCAGTAGAGGTCGGCGACGACCAGGTCGACGAGGCCCCCGCGGCTCTCGAGCATTGAGAAGATCGCCTCGCGCGCGTAGTCGGTCGTTGGACGCACCCCGGCGGGCAGCTTGGCCCGGAGGGCTCGGCCCCGCGCGGCGCCCCCGATGACTCGCACGGCTCCAGGGTAGGCGTCGACTAGGACATGAACAGGTACTCGGCCTCGTCGGCGTCGACGAAGAGTCGCAACTCGTCGACCAGGTCGGGGCGGTCGCCGAGGCCGGCGCTCGACAGGCGCGCGGCTTCGTCGCGCGCGGCGACGAGGAGCGCCTCGTCGGTACGCAGCCGCGCGAGCACCAGGTCGCTGCGCCCCTGTTGGCGCACCCCCAGCAGCGTGCCCTCGCCGCGCAGGTCGAGGTCCACCTCGGCGAGCGCGAAGCCGTCGCTCGAGGCAACCAGAGCACCGAGGCGCGCCTGTGACTCCGGGCTGGGCGCGTCGCCGAGGAGCCAGCACGACCCCGCGAACCCGCCGCGCCCCACCCGCCCGCGCAACTGGTGGAGCTGGGCGAGGCCGAATCGCCACGCGTCCTCGATCACGACCACCGTGGCCTCGGGCACGTCGACGCCGACCTCAATCACGACCGTCGCGACGAGCACGTCGAGGCGACCGGTCCGAAAGGCCTCCATGACCTCTTCCTTCTCGCGCGAGGGCAGCTGGCCGTGCAGCAGCCCGACCCGCAGCCCGGCGAGCTCACCCTCGGCCAAGCGGTCTCGTTCGCTGACCGCGCCCGCGGCGGCGACCTTCTCCGACCCTTCGATGAGGGGGCAGATCACGTAGGCCCGCCGGCCGGCGGCGACCTCGGCCCTCACCGCGGCCCACGCCGCGGCGACGGACTCGGGGCTGTTCGCCCAGGTCGTCGCGACTGGCGTGCGCCCCGGCGGCATCTCGTCGAGCACCGAGCGGTCGAGGTCGCCAAAGAGCACCAGCGCCGCGGTCCGCGGGATCGGCGTGGCCGTCATGACCAGCAGGTCCGGGTCGGCGGCCTCGTCGGAGTGCTCGCGGCCCTTGTCGCGCAGCGTCGCGCGCTGCTCGACCCCGAAGCGGTGCTGTTCGTCGATGACCACCACGCCCAGGGCCCGAAAGCGCACGTCCTCGGTGAGCAGCGCGTGCGTGCCCACGGCGATGTCGACCTCGCCACGCGCGAGTCGCGCGACGACGTCGCGACGCTCGCGCGCGCGCAGCCGCCCCACGACCCCTTCGACGACGAGTGGGCGCGAGCCGCCCAGCGCGGCGGCGTCGCGCACGACGAGACCGGCGAGGTCCTGGCGCAGTGACGCGACGTGCTGCTCGGCGAGCACTTCGGTGGGCGCCATGAGCGCGCCCTGGCGCCCTCCGTCGACCGCGACGAGGAGCGTGGCCACCGCGACCAGGGTCTTGCCCGAGCCGACGTCGCCCTGGAGCAGGCGGTGCATCGGGCGCGCCGCGGCGAGGTCGTCGAGGATCTCGCCCAGCACGCGGCGCTGCGCGGTCGTGAGGGCGTGTCGGTGCCCGGCGAGGAATCGGCGAAGGAGCGACGACGAGTCGTCGCCGTCTCCGGGCTGGGCGTCGAGGTCCGACATCTCCACGTGGTGCGCGATCCCCGCCGCGGACTCCTCCACGCGGCGTCGGCGCAGCGCGAGGAGCAGCTGGAGGCGCAGGAACTCGTCAAAGACCAGGCGCCGGCGCGCGCGCACCTCGTCGCCCGACTCGACGGGCAGGTGGATGCCCCAGAACGCGGCGGTGCGCTCGACGAGGTCGTGGCGCGCGAGCACGTCGGCGTCGAGGGGGTCGGCGAGGGGTCCCGCGCGCGCGAGCGACTCCTCGACGAGCCCACCGATCTCCCAGCTGGAGAGCCCCGTCGCCGACGACGGGTAGAGCGCGACGATGCGCCCGACGCGTGACGGGTCGCGCTCGTCGCCCGCGACGCCGACCACGACGTCGACGACGGGGTTGGTCATCTGACGCCGGCCGCGATACTCGGTCACTCGCCCGAAGAAGAGCGCCTGCACGCCGACGGCGAGCTGGCGCTCGCGCCACGCCTGGTTGAAGAAAACCACGTGCAGCGACGCGCCGTCGGTGACGGTGACCTCGACCAGGCTGCGACCCTGGCGGGTGCGCCGCGCCTCGACGTGGGTGACCTCACCGAAGACCGCGGCCTCGTCGCCGACCGAGAGGTCGGCGAGGTCGATCCGGCGCGTGCGATCGAGGTAGCGCCGGGGGTAGGTGGTCACGAGGTCGAAGACCGTGGCGACCCCCGCGGTGCGCAGCTGCTCGGCGCGACGCTCGCCCACGCCGCGCAGCCGCTCTACGGGGATCTCGTCGAGCGCCCGCAGCCGCCGGGGCGCGGGCGCGCTCACTCGATGCCGAAGTAGTAGGGGTAGAGCGGCTGACCCCCGTGGTGGACCTCGACCGAGAGGCCGGGGTACTGCTCGTGGACGAAGTCGGTGATCCGTCGGGTGTTGGCGCGCGTCGCGCCGTCGCCCTCGATGACCGTGAGCAGCTCGTGCTCGGGGCGCACCAGGGTCTCTAAGAGTCGGCTGGCGGCGAGGGCGATCGAGTCAGCGACCGAGCGCACGCCCGAGGCCGCGAGCCCGATCCAGTCCCCCGCGCGCACGTCCCCGGCGTCGGTGGTCGCGTCGCGCACCGCGCGCGTGACCTCACCCGCGACGACGTGGGTCGCCGACTCGCACATCGCCACGGCGTTGGCCTGCGCCGACGCGTCGGGGTCGTAGCTGAGCAGCGCGGCGAAGCCCTCGACGATCGACGTCGTGGGCACCACGCTTACCGTGACGTCGACCAGGCCCGCGACCTGCTCGGCCACCGGACGGATGTTCTTGTTGTTGGGCAGGATGACGACCTCGGCCGACCCGGTCGCGCGCACCGCGTCGACCAGGTCCTGGGTCGAGGGGTTCATCGATTGGCCGCCCGACACCAGACCGCGCGCGCCCAAGGATCGAAAGATCCGGCCGACGCCGTCACCCACAATGACCGCGACGACCGCGGTCGCCGGCGCCGCGGTGGCCTCGTCGTGGGCGTCGGCGCGCGCCTCGCGCACCCACAGCTCCTCGAGGACCTGCTCGTTGAGGTCGGTCACGCGAATGTCGCGCGGCCGCCCCGCGTCGAGCGCGGCCTCGATCGACGCGCCGATCTCGTCGGTGTGGATGTGGCAGTTGTAGAGCCCGTCGCCACCGACCACCACGATCGAGTCCCCCATCCCCGCCCACACCTGACGGAAGGCGCCGACGGCCTCGTCCGGAGCCTCGAGCAGGTACATCACCTCGTAGCGGAGGTCGTCCACCGCCTGGGCGCCCTCTCCGACACGGCCGGCGGCGCGGTCGGGGGGGGCGGCGCCCGATCGGGCACCCCGGGAACCGTCGGGTGGCTCGGGCAACGGCCGGCCGTCCACGACGTGCAGGGCGGCGTCGAACAGCAGCGCCAGCCCACTCCCGCCCGAGTCGACGACACCCGCGGCCTTGAGGACGGGCAACAGCTCCGGGGTCCGCTCCAGCGCTACTAGCGCTCCCTCACGGGCCGCCTCGAGGACCGACAGGAGGCTCGGGCCCTCCCCCCGGGCACCCGCCTGGTGCCCGGGCCCGGCGGCCGCCTCCGGCTCCCGCTGACCGGCCGCGCCCGCTCCGTCGGCCGACCCGGGCCCCCAACGTGCGCATGCTGCCTCCGCGGCGGCCCGGATCACAGTCAGGATGGTGCCCTCGACGGGGTTCTCGACCGCTTGGTAGGCC
>JBOGFU010000315.1:0-10527 GCA_050743545.1 Acidimicrobiales bacterium
CCAGGTGGATCTTGGGCGTCTTGTGCAAGATGACGTACTGGTCGAGGCCGAGGTGTCGCGTGACCTCGACCACCAAGGGGATGCCCATCGTGGCCACCGTCGCGACGATGTCGACCCCGAAGGGCCGGATGACGTCGGCGAGCTCCGCGCCCGCGCGGTCCATGAATCCGACCCCCATGTCCACGGTGATCAGCAGCGCGAGCGAGAGCTCCGGGGTCATCGCGGCGATGGGCAGGCGCACTCGCTGGGATCCCACCGCCACCGCGTACGTCGCGTCGCTCACGCCGCTGGAGCATACTGAGGGGATGAGCGCCGCCCCCGCGCCGATCGAGGTCGCGGCGGCGCGCGCGATGCTGGCCGTGGCCCTCGACGAGGCCGTCGCCGGGCTGGCCGAGGGAGGAATTCCGATCGGCGCGGCGCTCTTCACTCGTGACGGCGCGCTGCTCGGCGCGGGCCACAACCGACGAGTCCAAGAGGACGACGCGTCGATCCACGCCGAGACCGACGCCTTTCGAAAGGCCGGGCGGCGCCGGGACTACCCCCACTGCGTGATGGTGACCACCCTGTCACCGTGCTGGTACTGCTCGGGGCTCGTTCGCCAGTTCAACATCGGGGCGGTCGTTATCGGCGAGGCCGCCAACTTTCACGGCGGCCACGACTGGCTCGGCGAATTGGGCGTCGAGGTCGTGGTGCTCGACGACCCCGCGTGCACCGAACTCCTCGCGGGCTTTATCGCCGCGCACCCCGAGCTCTGGCACGAGGACATCGGGCTCTAGCTAGCGCGCCGGCGGTCCGAAGAGTCGGTCCCCCGCGTCGCCGAGACCCGGGGTGATGTAGCCAACGTCGTTGAGCTCCTCGTCGAGCGCGGCGCACACGATGGTGACCCCCGGGTGGCGCGACGTGACGAAGCCGACGCCCGGACGCGCCGCGATCAGGCAGAGCACGGACGCGTCGGTCGCGCCGCGGCTCTCGAGCATCGTGAGCACGCAGTCGAGCGAACCCCCCGTCGCGAGCATCGGGTCGCAGACGACGACGTGGGCTCCCTCGAGGCGCTCGGGCAGGCCGTCGAGGTAGACGTCGGGCAGGAGCGTCGTCTCGTTTCGACGTAGCCCCACCAGGCAGACGCGGTTGTGCGGCAAGACCTCCTGGACCGCGGGACTCATGCCCAGACCCGCGCGCAACACCGGGACAATGACGTACTCAGCCTCGACGCGCACCGCGGGCGCGCCGACGGTCACCGGCGTGTCGACGGTGGTCGCGACGACCGGGGTGGTGCGGAACGCCTCGTAGGCGACGAAGCGTGAGATCTCGCCGGCGAGGCGAAGGAAGTCGGCGTTGCTCGTGTCTCGGTCGCGCAGCTGGCGAACCTTGTCGGCGACGAGCGGGTGGTTGACGACGGTCGGGTCGGACACGTTGGTCACTGTAGGCCGAGCGCGGACCGGGGCCCGGGGAGCGGCCGGTACGCTGCCCCGGTGGCACGACTCCTCTCCCCGGCTCCGCCGGGGAGAGGAGAGGACAGCGCCAACCCCCTCGGCGGCGTGCGCTCGAGCTACCCGGGGCCAGCCGCGCGCATTAGTCGGGACCGGTCGCTGTCGTGGTGGCGTCGGGTCCTGCCCGTCATCCTCACCCACCGCGCGGCGTTCATTACCTCAATCACGCTCTCGTTCGTCAGCCTGATCTTTCAGACGCTCGTCCCCAACATGCTCAACGGCGCGATCCAGCACGCGCTGGTGCGCAACGGATCGGCGCTGCACACCGACGTCATCGAGATCCTGCTCGTGGGCGTCGCCGCGGGGGTCGCGGGGCTCGTGTCACGCCAGTTCCTCTTCACGACCGCCTACAACCTCGAGGCCGACCTGCGCTCGCTGATCTACGAGCACCTCACCTGGCTGTCGTTCAGCTTCTACGACCGGGTGCAGTCCGGCCAACTCATCAGCCGCGCGAACAGCGACATCCGCAGCGTTCAGATGTACTCGACCTTCGCCCCGTTGATCGTGGTCCAGGCCTTCATCGGCGTGCTGGCCTTCGGCTTCATGCTCCACATCGACGCCGAGCTCGCGCTCATCGCCATGGTCGTGATGCCGATCCTCTACTTCGTCGGTCTCAAGATGCGCCGCGTGATGTTCCCAATCTCGTGGATCACCCAGGCCCGCCTGGCCGACGTCGCGACGATCGTCGACGAGAACGTCAACGGCGTTCGGGTGGTCAAGGCCTTCGCCCAGGAGGAGGCCGAGGTCAACCGCCTCGCCGACGCCGCGGAGCGCGTCGCGTGGGCTTACGTCAAAGACGCCCAGATCCGCGGGGTGTGGTCGCCCTGGGTGCAGAACCTCCCCCAGCTCGGGCTGGCGCTCGTGCTCTTCTTCGGCGGCTGGATGGTCCTCGACGGCCACCTGGGGGTCGGGGCGATCCTCGCGTTCAACGCCTACCTGCTCATGATGCAGGCCCCCTTCATGATGCTCGGTCAGCTGGTGATGATGGGCCAACGCGCCAAGGCGAGTGCCGAGCGAATCTTCGAAATCCTCGACGAGAGCCCCGAGGTCGTCGAGCGCAACGGCGCCTTCGACCTCGACTCGGCCGACGGGACGATCGAATTCCGCGACGTCGGTTTCACCTACGCCAACGGCGCGCGAATACTCGACGGCTTCGACCTCACGGTCGCGCCCGGCGAGACCGTGGCGCTCGTCGGACGCACCGGGTCGGGAAAGTCCACCGTCGCCCGACTCCTCACCCGCTTCTATGACGTGACCGAGGGAGCGGTGCTGGTCGACGGCCACGATGTTCGTGACCTCACGCTGTCGTCGCTGCGCGCGCGCGTCGGGGTCGTCACCGACGAGCCCTTCCTCTTCTCCGTGTCGATTCGCGACAACATCTCCTACGGGCGCCCCGACGCGAGCGACGACGAGGTCGAGGCCGCCGCGCGCGCCGCGCGGGCCCACGACTTCATCGTCGAGCTCCCCGAGGGCTACGACACCGTGGTCGGTGAGCGCGGCTACACGCTCTCGGGGGGCCAGCGCCAACGCATGGCGATCGCGCGCACCCTGCTCGTCAACCCACCCGTGCTCATCCTCGACGACGCCACGAGCGCGGTGGACGTCCACGTCGAGTCCGAGATCTACGCCGCGCTGCGCGACCTGCTGCGCGGGCGAACGACGATCGTCATCGCGCACCGAATCTCGACGATCGCGCTCGCCGAGCGAGTGGTCCTCATCGACCAGGGCCGGGTCGCCGCCACCGGGACCCACGCGCACCTCCTCGCGACGACTCCGCTCTACGCGCAGATCCTCGCCCAAGCGACCGGGGGCGAGTGATGGCGTGGGGCGCGGGCTTCGGCGGCGGGGCGTGGGGCTCGGGACCCCACGTGACCACCGCCAACGGCCTGCCCTTCGGCGGGATCCCCAGCGAGCTCATGACCGAGGCCACCAAGATCCTCGCGACCGAGCCGCAGCGCCCCGCGTCCTCGCTGACCTTCACCCAACGCCCGAGCCCTCGTGAACGGCGTCGCCTCACCCTCTGGCAACTCGTGTCGGCCTACCCGGCCAAGCTGATCGCGGGGTCGCTCGTGGTGATCGCGGTGAGCCTGGTCCTGCAAGCCGGCCCCAAGCTCACCGAGTACGCCATCAACAACGGCATGCTCCCGGGGCACCGCTCGCTCACGGTGATCGCGACCTGCGGCGCGCTCTACCTCGGCCTGGCCCTGCTCAGCGTGGTCCTCCAGCGCGCCGGGGTCAACGTGACCGGGGCGCTCGCGAGTCGGGTCATGCACGACCTGCGCATTCGGGTCTTCACACACTTTCAGCGCCTGAGCCTCGACTTCTTCAGCGAGGAGAAGGCCGGCGTGCTGATGAGCCGCATGACGAGCGACGTGGAGAACCTCCAACAGCTGGTCCAAGACGGCATCAGCCAGTTCGCGCTCCAGGGGCTCACGATGATCGTCATCACCGTCGTGCTCTTCACGACCAACGTGGCGCTCGCCACGTGGACCGTCGCGCTCGTGGTGCCGCTGCTCTTCGTGATGTCGATCTGGTTCCACCGGGCCTCCGAGCGCGGCTACCTGCTCAGCCGCGACCGCATCGCGACGGTGCTGGCCGACCTGTCCGAGTCGCTCTACGGGATTCGCGTCGTCACGGCCCACAACCGTCAGCGGCGCAATATCCTCAACCACCGCCACGTGGTCGGCGCGTACCGCGACGCCAACATCTACACCGGCCGGGTGACGGCGATCTACGGCCCGGCGACGATCGCCATCGGCATCTTGGGCCAGGGCCTGCTGCTGGGAATCGGCGGCGACGAGGTCCTGCACCACCAGCTGTCGCTCGGCGCGTTGGTCGCGTTCTTCCTCTACCTCAACCGGTTCTTCGCGCCCATCCAGCTCCTCGTCCAGCAGTACAACGCCCTCCAGCAGGGTCGCTCGTCGATCATCCGCCTGCGCGAGCTCCTCGAGACCCCGCCGAGCGTCGACGAGGCGCCCGACGCCACGACGCTGGCCCCGATCGAGGGTCGCATCACCTTCGAGCATGTGGGCTTCGCTTACGAGCCGGGCCACCCGGTGCTCCACGACGTCAACCTCGAGATCGCCCCGGGCGAGTCGGTGGCCTTCGTCGGCCCGACGGGCGCGGGCAAGTCGACCATGGCCAAGCTGGCCAACCGCTTCTACGACCCGACGTCGGGTCGCGTGCTCATCGACGGCGTCGACGAGCGCACGGTGACCCTGCGCTCGCTGCGCTCCCAGCTCGGCGTCGTCCCCCAGGAGCCGTTCCTCTTCGCGGGCTCGGTGCGCGCCAACCTGCGCTTCGGCCGCCCCGACGCGTCCGACGCCGACGTCGAGGACGCGATCGACGTCGTGGGCCTTCGCGAGCTCGTCGAGCGGCTCCCCCAGGGCCTCGACACGCCCGTGCACGAGCGCGGCCAGACCCTGTCCGCCGGTGAGCGTCAGCTCATCGCGCTGGCGCGCGCGTTCCTCGCTCGCCCGCGCGTGCTCATCCTCGACGAGGCAACGTCGTCGCTCGACCTGCGCAGCGAGACCGTGGTCGAGCGCGCGCTCGACCGACTCCTCGAGGGACGCTCGGCCATCCTCATCGCCCACCGACTGACGACCGCCCAGCGCGCGGACCGCATCGTCGTCATCGACCACGGCGGCGTGGTCGAGGTCGGCACCCCGCGCGAGCTCCTCGCCGCGGGGGGCGCCTACGCGACGATGTACTCGGCGTGGCTCGCCGCGGGCGGGCGCGACGCCACGAGACCCCCCGACGCCGCCTAGGTCAGCGAGCGCAGCTCCTCGATGAGCGACGCCGAGGTCTGGCCACCCTGGGGGATCGGATGGACCTGGAGGTGGGTCACCCCGGCCTCGGCGAAGGCCGCGACGCGTTCGGCGACGTAGCCGCGGGGCCCGCACAGGGTCGTCAGCTCCAAGAACTCCTCGGGCACCGCGGCCTCGGCCTCGCGCTTGTGGCCGGCGAGGTAGAGGTCCTGGCAGAGCGCGGCCTCGCGCTCGTAGCCGTAGCGCACGGCGAGCTCGTTGTAGAAGTTCTTGCCCTTGGCCCCCATGCCCCCGACGTAGAGCGCGACCATCGAGCGCTGCAGCTCGCGCAGTCGCGTGACCTCGTCGCCCTCGCCAATGGCGAGGAGCCCACCCGCGGTGACCATGAGGTCGCCGAGCGCGGGGTCGCGCTTGGCACGCCCCGCGTCGAGCGACGCGCCCCACACGTCGCGCGCGCGCTCGGGGATGAACAGGATCGGCATCCAGCCGTCGGCGACCTCCGCGGTCAGCTCGACGTTCTTTTCACCGAGGGCGGCGACCCACACGGGGATCGACGCGCGGACCGGGTGCGCGATGATCTTGAGGGGCTTGCCCAGCCCGGTGCCCTCGCCCGCGGGCAGGGGCAGGGTGAAGTAGGCGCCCTGGTGCTCGAGGGGCGCGTCGCGACGCCACACCGCGCGACAGATCTCGATGATCTCGCGCGTGCGACCGAGGGGGTTGGTGTAGGGAACGCCGTGAAAGCCCTCGATGACCTGGGGACCGGACGCGCCGAGGCCGAGGTGGAACCGCCCGTCGCTCAGCGCGTCGAGCCCCGCGGCGGTCATCGCGATGAGCGTGGGGGTGCGCGTGTAGATCGGCAGGATCCCCGCGCCGATCTCGACGGTGTCGGTGAGCGCGGCGAGGTACCCCATCAGGGACGGCGCGTCGAAGCCGTAGGCCTCGGCGACCCAGACCAGGTCGAGCCCGGCGTGCTCCATGTCGGCCACGTCGCGCGCGGCCTGCTTGAAGCCGCCCGAGTAGCTCAGCATCGTCGAGATCTTCACGTCGCCTCCCTCGTCGCGTCACGGTAGCCGACGAATCGTGACACAATCCCCTATCTCGCCTGCCCTACGCTGGAGCGGGGCGTCCGCCCCCCGAAAACTAGGTTGGTGACAACGTGGTCACACGTCCGCATGAGGCGCACCCTCACGAGTTCAACCCGTGGCTGCGCGTGTCGTCGCTCATCGAGAGCGCGGGCAAGCTGCTCGGACTCGACGAGGGACTCATCAAGCGCATCACCGCGCCCGAGCGAGTGCTCGAGACGGCGATCCCGGTGCGCATGGACTCGGGCGAGGTCGAGATGTTCACCGGCTGGCGCGTTCAGCACAGCACCGCGCGGGGACCGGGCAAGGGGGGCATCCGCTTCCACCCGAGCGTCAACGAAGACGAGATGGCCGCGCTCGCGGCCGACATGTCCATCAAGTGCGCGGTGGTCAACATCCCCTACGGCGGGGCCAAGGGCGGGGTCCGGGTTGACCCGAGCCTGCTCAGCCGCGGCGAGCTCGAGCGCCTGACGCGCCGCTACGCCTACTCGATCGCACCGATGATCGGCCCGGACCGCGACATCCCCGCGCCCGACATCAACACCGACCCCCAGATCATGAGTTGGATCATGGACACGGTGTCGATGCTCTCGGGTCACAACACCCCGGGGGTCGTCACCGGCAAGCCCCTCGCGATCGGGGGCACGCTGGGCCACGCGGGCGCGACGTCGCTCGGCGTGACGATCTGCACCGCGGCGCTGCTGCAACGCCTCGGCCGATTGGCCAACGAGCAGCGCGTGGTCATCCAGGGCTACGGCAAGGTCGGCGCGCCCCTCGTCAAGCTCCTGAGCGATCGCGGGATGAAGGTCGTCGGCGTCGCCGACATCAAGGGCGCGATCCACGTGCCCGGCGGGATCAACCACCTACGGCTCGCCGAGCACGTCGACGAGACCGGGACCGTCGTCGGCTTCGAGGGCGCCGAGGACGTCGACGCCAGCCAGCTGTTCGCGCTGCCCAGCGACATCGCCATCCCCGCGGCGTTGGGGGGCGTCATCGACGAGCACGTCGCCGAGTCGATGGCCGCGTCGATCGTCGTCGAGGCCGCCAACGGGCCGACGACCGGTGAGGGCGCCGCGGTCCTCGCCGCGCGCGGGATTCCCGCGATCCCCGACGTCCTGGCCAACGCCGGCGGGGTCGTCGCGTCGTACTTCGAGTGGGCCCAGGACCTGCAGGGCTACATGTGGGAGCGCGAGCTCTTCCAGCAGCGCCTGGAAAAGACGATGCACGAGGCGTTCAACTACGTCTGGGCGCGCCACAAGGAGCTCAACGTCACGCTGCGCGAGACCGCGCTCGCGGTGGGCGTCGAGCGCATCGCCGAGGCGACAACCTTCCGGGGCCTGTTCCCCTGAGCGACCCCGACGCATCGACCCGCGAGGAGCTCCTCGCGCTCGTCGCCGAACTGCGCGCCGAGGTCGAGCGACTCCGCGCGGAGCTTCGCCGCGTCCAGCACCACGACCACGAGGTGCCGCCCCACTACCTCTAGGTCGTCGTCGTCGTCGAACAGACGTTGTGGCGGACCGCGAGGACCTGGGCCGCCGCGCTCACCAGCGCCGAGCGCGCGAGCGACCCGTGCACCACCGCGGCGACGATTCCCGCGCGGACCTGGTTGGACAGCGAGAGAGCGGTCGCGGGCGCCGCGGGCGCGTCAAAGAGGACCTCGTCGGCCCCCGCGCGCAGCGCCGCGACCGCGGCGATCGGCACCGACAGGTGGTCCGCGCCCATCGCCCCCGCGCTCAGCGAGTCGGTCACGATGAGCCCGGTGAAGCCCAGGGTCGTGCGCAGGTAGCGCACGACTCGCGCCGAGACCCCGGACGGCTGCGCGCTGAACCCGGGGATCGTGGCGTTGGACAGCATGACCGCGGGAACCCCCGCGGCGATGGCCGCGCGGAAGGGCACGAGCCCCGTCGTCTGCAGCGACGACCACGCCCTCGTGTGCGCGGGCCCGTCGTCGGTGTTGGCGCTCGCGCCGCCGAGCCCCGGGAAGTGCTTGACGACCGCGGTCATCCCCGCCGCGGCCAGTCCCGTGGCGAAGGCGACGCCGTCGGCCGCCGCGGTCGCGGGCGACCCGCTGAACGAGCGGAAACCGTCGGGGTCGCTCGCGCCCGGGTAGACCGCGCGCGGGTCAACGTCGAGCACCGGCGCGAGGTCGACCGTCACGCCCAGGTGAACGAGCTGGCGCCCGACCTTCGTCGCCAGCGCGGTGATCTTCGCCGCGCTGAGGGTCTTGCCCATGGTCTGCGCCCACGGGATGGCCGCCACGAGGTTGGCGAGACGCCACACCCCGCCGCCCTCCTCGTCGCTCATGACGAGCAGCGGATAGCCGCTCACGCTGTGGGCCTGGACCGCGGCGAGCTGGGCCGCGAGGTTCGCGGGCGCGGTCGCGCCAAAGAGGATCAGTCCGCCGTAACCGGCGCTCGCCGCGGGCGCCATCGTCGACACCTGGGTCGCGTCCACCGGGACGACGATCGTCTCGGCGGCGAGGCGCGACAGGGTCCAGTGAGTGACGAGGGCCTGCGCGCACGACAGGGGCGTCGCGCTCGCCGAGCCGCGCGGCGCCGGTCGCGCGACGACCAGCGCGGTTGCCACCGCGACCACCACCAGGGCCAGCGTCCAACGTCGCACGGTCACGACGCGAGGCTACGGCGCGCGGCGCGCGCGGTGGCGTCGGTAGCCTGAACGCGATGAGGGACTCGTGGTAACCCGGACCCCCGCGGCCTTCATCGGCCACGGCAGCCCGATGAACGCGCTCGCGACCAACCGCTACACCGAGGCGTGGCGCGCCTTCGGCGAGTCCCTCGAGCGCCCGCGCGCGATCCTCGTGGTGTCCGCTCACTGGTTCATCAACGCGACCGCGGTCACCGCGATGCGCACTCCGCGAACGATCCACGACTTCTACGGTTTTCCGCCCGAGCTCTTTGGCGTCGAGTACCCCGCGCCGGGCGACCCCGACGTCGCCGAGCGCGTCGTCGACGTCGTGGAGCCGACGTGGGTGGGGCTCGACGAGGACAGCTGGGGTATCGACCACGGCACGTGGTCGGTGCTCGTGCACATGTTTCCCCGGGCCGACGTTCCCGTTCTCCAGCTCTCGATCAACGCCGCCCAGCCCTACGACTATCACTTCGAGCTGGGGGCGAAGCTCGACGCGTTGCGCGACGAGGGCGTGTTCATCTTGGCGAGCGGCAACGTCGTGCACAACCTGCGCCTCATGAACGGGCACATGGAGGGCCGGGGAACCGAGTGGGCTCACCGCTTCGACGACGAGGTTCGCGCGCGGATGACGAGTGACGCGGCGGAGCTCGCGAAGGTGAGCAGCCACCCGGACTACGACGTCGCGGTGCCGACCCCCGACCACTTCCTCCCGCTGGCCTACGTCGCCGGGCTCGCCGCGACGGCCGGCCGGCCCACGCGCGCGATCATCGACGGCTACGAGATGGGGTCGCTGTCCATGACCGCCTACCAGCTCGACTAGTCGCGCCGCGACCGGTGCGCGCGCGCGAGCGACGCCGCGAGCGCCACGACGACCGTCGCCACCAACACGACGGCGCCCCACCGGTGCGCGTGTCCCGACTCGCTCACGAGCGCGGTGAGTCCCAGCGCGCAGAGCGCGGCGGCGAAGAGCTCCGGCGTATCGCCGATCAGGAAGTCCCACCAGAAGCGGGCGAACCCCCGCAGTGCGCGCGCGACGAGCGTCACGCCGCGGCCTTTGCGGCCCGAGGCGTCGAGCGCCGGCCCAGCGCCACCGCCACCCACGCGACGACCAGGTAGAGCCCCGCGAGGGCGACAATCGCGGCGTCGCCGCCGGGCCACTCCACGCGCAGCCCCTCGCCGGTCCAAAAGGTCCCAAAGCTCGTGAGCAGAACCCCGACGCCCATCTTCATGGCGTTCTCCGGCACCGCGGCGAGCTGGCGCGCGACCACCAGCCCGGCGCCGCCCACCACGACAATCGCGACCGCGGCGACGACGACCGCGAGGCCGAGCCGGTGGGCGGACGCGCCGAGCGTGAGCACGGCGATGACGACCTCGAGCCCCTCCAAGAAGACTCCCTTGAACGCCAGAACGAACGCGACCCGGTCGTGGCGGTCGGGCGGCGCGGCCTCGAGCTCGGCGACGGCCTGCGCGTACGCGACGTTTTCGTCGTGGCGCGCCGTGAGCCCGGTCGAGCGCAGGATCGACTTGCGCAGCCACTGC
>JBOGFU010000316.1:0-1977 GCA_050743545.1 Acidimicrobiales bacterium
CGTTTTGACCCTCCTTGCCGATGGCCAGGCTGAGCTGCTGGGCGTGAACGATCACCGGGGCGATCCCCTCGACCTCGTCGAGGCGGACCTCGCGCACGCGCGCGGGGGCCAGCGCCGACATGATGAAGTCAATCGGGTCGTCGTTGTAGGGCACGACGTCGATGCGCTCGGAGCGCAGCTCGTTGGTGATGTTGCGCACGCGGCTGCCGCGCGCGCCCACGCACGCTCCGACCGGGTCGACCATCGAGTCGTTGGACGCCACGGCGATCTTCGAGCGGTGGCCCGGCTCGCGCGCGAGCGCCTTGATCTCCACGGTGCCGTTGGCGATCTCCGGGACCTCGATCTCGAAGAGCTTGGCGACGAGCGCGGGGTGGGTGCGGCTCACGACGATCTGGGGTCCCTTGTTGGTCTTGCGGACCTCGACGATGTACACCTTGATGCGCGCGCCGTGCTCGTAGCGCTCGAAGGCGATCTGCTCGGCCTGGGGCAGCAGCGCCTCGACGCGACCGAGGTCGAGCAGGGTGTAGCGGTTGTCGTTCTGCTGGACCGTGCCCGAGACGATGTCGCCCTCGCGGTTGGCGAACTCCTCGTACATCTGGCGGCGCTGGATGTCCCTGATGAGCTGCATCAGGACCTGCTTGGCGGTCTGGGCGGCGATGCGCCCGAAGTCGTCGGGGGTCGCGTCCCACTCGCGCGTGACGTTGCCCTCGACGTCGAGCTCGAGCCCCCAGACCTTGATCTCGCCGGTCTCGGGGTTGATCTCGACCTCGGCGTCCTCGGCCGAGTCGGGGCGGCGCTTGTACGCGGCGAGCAGCGCGTTGGCGAGCGCGACGAGGAGCTCGCCCTCGTCGATGTTCTGGTCGCGAGCGATCTGGCCCAGCGCCTCGAGGAAGTCAAAGTTCGCCATGGTCACCCTTTCGTGCTCGTGCCCGCGCGCCGCCGCGACGGCGTGGGCTTGGCCTCGGCCCCCCAGCGAAACACCGTTCGCGCGCGCTCGACGTGGTCGAGCGCGACGCGCGTGACCCCGGCGTCGGCGTCGTCGATCGTGACGGTCGCGTCGTCGGCGTCGACGACCACGCCCTCCAAGCGCCGCGTGGGCGCGTCGTCGCGCCGCTCGCGCAGCGTGATGACCTCGCCGCGCGCGTGGGCGAAGTGGTCGCTCGTGCGCAGGCGTCGCTCGAGCCCGGGGCTCGCGACGTCGAGGGTGTAGCGACCGGGGATGGGGTCGTTGTCGTCGAGCCACGTCGAGATAGCGCGGCTGGCGGCGGTCAGCGCGTCTAAGTCCACCCCGCCCTCGCGGGTCACGGTGACGTTGAGCGACCCGGCGACGAGCTCCACGTCGTAGAGCTCCAGCCCGAGCCCGGACAGCAGGGGACGCAAGGGTGTCGCAAAGTCCACGCCCGCTCCTTTCCCCCGCCGGGGGCGTCGGACAAAATAAGAGCGCGGGCCAAAGGCCCGCGCGTCAAACCGGTCCAAACGTCCTTGGCGGACTGTCCGAGACAGTGTAGCAGTGTGGCGGACCCCTCACAACGGGCCGCGTCGCCAAAAAGCGCTCCCGACCGGGAGCGATGCTCGACTCAGTAGGCCTTGGCGACGACCGCGACCAGGTCGGGCTCGTCGTCGGCGTCCGGAATCGACCCGTCGGGGCGCTGGAGCGCGCGCACCGAGACCGCCTCGGCGCGCAGCGCGGCCTCGCCGTCGCCCTCGACGTCGCGCCAGGCCAGTCGCGCGAAGCCGCTCTGGGTCGCCTCCAGCGCCTCGGCGACCGACGAGACGTCGTGGGTGTTGGCGTCGCGGTGGCGCAGCGCGGCGGCGAGCAGGTCGCCCTGGACGGCGTCGAGCAGCGCGACGCAGTGCGCGGCGAGCCCCGCGAGGTCGACGACCGCCCTGTCCGCGGTGTCGCGGCGCACGACGGTCGCGACCCCCGCGGCGAGGTCGCGCGGGCCCACCTCCACGCGCAGGGGCACGCCCTTGATC
>JBOGFU010000317.1:0-14649 GCA_050743545.1 Acidimicrobiales bacterium
ACCGCCGACGTGGACGCGACTCGACAGGCCGTCGTCCTCCTCAAGTCAACCTTCGACCCCGGATGGACGGTCACCGTCGACGGGCACGCCGCGACCACGGTGATGCTGGCGCCGGCGTTCGTCGGGGTCGAGGTGACCCCGGGGCGCCACGTGGTCACGTTCGCCTTCCGAGGATTCCGCTACTACCCGCTGCTCTACGCGATCTCCGCGCTCACGATCGCCGCGGTCGTCATTGGCGAGGAGCGACTTCGTCGCTGGGCCCGGCGCCTGCGCCGGCGCGGGCCCGCCGAGTCGTCGGCCTAGCCAGGGCGACTAGAACGCGCTGAGCTCCTGGGCCCAGGTAAAGGTCATGGGCGGCTGTCCCGACTTGGGCATCTCGATCAGGTCGACGAACGACGCGGACGTCCCGTTGACGAGGGCGAAGCCGGTCCCCATCTCGCAGGTCGTGCACGCGAGGCCGACGCCGGGGTTGTATCCCGGGTCCGACCCCAGCAGCTCGTCGCGGTGGGCCCAGCAGCCCGCCGCACCCGCTGACGTGCAGGCGATGTTGGCGGTCTGGCCGGCGCCCGCCCATCCGTCGTCGTACATCCACACGTAGTCGGCGACGAGGACGTTGAACCCGCCGGCCCACGCGCCGCCGAAGGCCGGGGAGCCCTGAGCGTCGGAGCCCATCGGGAAGTTGGCCGCGACGCCCGGGTCGCTCCGGGTCGCGGCCGCGTGTTGGGCCGCCGACGTCAAGGCCGCGGTGAGACCGAGGTACGGGGGAAGTCCCCGGTCAACGCGCTCGAGGTCGGCGACCACGAACAGTTGCTGCGCGGTGGTGAGGGTGAACCAGTTCGACGGCAGGACCATCGCCCTGACACCCTCGATCGCGCGAGCGTTGTTGATGGACTGGAGCACGTAGTTGGTGCACCCAGGGTCATTGGTGAAGTGGGGCCAGGAGGAGTTGACCACGCACGGGTTCGCGAAGGTGAGAACGCCGTTGACCAGCGTCCCCGGGCCCGACGCCAGGAAGTTGGGGTTCGGGGCGATGTTGGAGCTGAGGCGAAGCGCGACCGAGGGGACCTTGGCCGGGGCCGGCTTGGGGACGGTGGTCGGCACGGTCGTCGTCGGCGGCGGGGTCGTCGTGGGGGTCGTGGTCGTGGGCGCGGCGGGGGTGGTCGTCGGCGACGTGTCCGGCGAGGCGTGGGTCGTGGTCTTGGTCACCGGGGTGGTGGTGTGGGTGACCGTGCGCACCGCGTGGGCGACGTGACGCGCCGGCGGCACCGTGGTGGGCGTCGTCGTGGGCGTCGTCGTCGTGGTCGGCGAGGGTGTCGTGGTGGGCGTCGTCGTGGTGGGCGCGGTGTAGTGGGTGTGCGCGATCAGCGTCGCCTGGGGGGCGATGGCCAGCGAGCTGGCGAGTGCCGGCAGGCCCGTGGTGGCCAGCACCGTGCCAACGATGAGCGACGACAGCGCGCCGATGACGACGGAGCGACGGGGACGAGTGAGAAAGCTGAGACGCGACACCGCGTCACCAGCCCCGGTAGGAGTGTGCCCTTGCGTTTTCATGAGTTCCAGTGTCGGAAACTCACCTCACGGCGCTCCCACCCGACGCCCAACTGTCCATCAACTTCATGGTGGGTCGGCCCCGGGGCGCCTCAGGTCCCGTCAAACGGGGCTCGGGCGGCTGCGCCGCCCCCGCCCCGGGTGGGGTCACGTCGCGGACGTCGATCGCGCCCACCGACGTCGGACGAGCCGCGCTGCGCTCCTACCGCGACGCGCTGGCGCTACTCCTCGCCGGGGTCGTCGACGACTCAGCCGAGCACTAGTTAAGCGGTCGCGGCGTCGCCCGGTCGCGACGCACGCGGCCAATCCGCATGTTTTTCAGCCGAAATCCGGCCACCGGGGCGTGACCCACCACGCAAGGGCATGCTGGTGGGCCACCTCAGAGAGAACTGA
The DNA here is from genome assembly GCA_050743545.1 of Acidimicrobiales bacterium. Classification (GTDB taxonomy): domain Bacteria; phylum Actinomycetota; class Acidimicrobiia; order Acidimicrobiales; family RAAP-2; genus RAAP-2. Next base: position 1,939 of record JBOGFU010000317.1, read on the forward strand.
GAATGACGCTCGCGTAATGCGAGGCACGCCCATGGTGACACCCCCGATGGCACTTTTAGCCATGTTGATGGTTTTTTGCTCAGAAGTTGGCCGTGGGTTGTGACGCGGGCGTGCGCCGGTTTGCGGCTCGACGTGCGGCTATCGCTTGACGAGCGCGGTGAAGACGACGATGTTCGACAGGTAGTGGCCGGTCGCCCGATCGAAGGTTCCCCCGCAGGTCACGAGCTGCAGCGCCGCGTAGTGGCGCGGACCGTACACGAGCTTGTCGGGAAAGCTTGACTTGGAGTACTCGCGCACGGCGATCACGGCGAACTGGAGGACCCGACCGTTGGCGCTGCGCACGATGACGCGCTGGCCGTACTTGAGCGTCCCCAGGCGAAAGAAGACCCCCGGGCCCCGGTAGCTGTCGACGTGCCCGAGGATGACCGCCGAACTCTCCTGGCCCGGGGCGGGGCCGTACTTGTACCAGCCGGCCACCGACGTGGTCGACGGCACCTGGACGACGCGGCCCTTGGTGAGCCCGAGCTCAATGAGCGGGGTCGACACGTGAATCGCCGGGATGGTGAGCTGGACCGGTCGTGACCTCGACACCCACCGGACGGTCACGACCTTCTTCGGGGGCGCGCTCTGCGCGCTCGCCACGACGCTCACCGAGACCAGCCCGGCGACAGCGACGCACACCGCGGCGCCCAGTCGCCCCGCGACCCGCAGACGCCCCCCAAGGGGCGACCCGACATCACCCACGGGGGCCTCCCCTCTCGACGATCGCTCCCGGCGTGCGGTGCCGACGATCTACGCCAATGATCCGACAGCGGGCCGACGCACACGACCCCGAACGAACAAGCGTAAGTGGCGGCCCCGAGGCTGTCAATGTCGGGGGCAGAACGCCCCCGTCGCGACGACTTAGGAGGCGATCTCCGAGGGTGCTCGTCCGATCGATCACTGTGGCTCGGCCCGTCGGGTCAGGACTTGACCAACGTGGAGAAGACCACGATGTTGGCGAGGTAGTGACCGGTCGAGCGGTCGAACACCCCGCCACAGGTGACCAACTGCAACGCCGCGTAGTGACGCGGGCCGTAGACCACCTTGTCGGGGAACTTCGCCTTCTGGTACTCGCGCAGTCCAATCACCGCGAAGTGCAGGACCCGACCGTTGGCGTCGGTGATCACGATCTTCGCGCCGTACTTGATCGTCGCGAGTCGGTAGAAGACCGCGGGGCCGTTGGTGCTGTCGACGTGACCGAGGATGACCGCCGAGCCCTCCTGACCCGGGGCGGGGCCGTACTTGTACCACCCGGGCACCGCCCACTTGGTCGGCACCTGGACGGTCTTGTTCTTGTTGATGCCCAGCTGGCTCAGCGGCGCCGAGATTCCGAGGGACGGGATTGAGATGTGCGTCGGCCTTGAGCGCGAGACCCACGGCGCGGCCACGACCTTGTCTGAGCGAGCGCTCTCGCGACCGACCGTCGCCGGAGGCGAGGTGAAGGACGCGAGGGAGACCTTCGTCGTTCCCGCGCTTACCATCGCCGGCGCGACGGTTGTCGTCGTCGCACCCACGCTGGTCGTCGTCGACGGCATCACCGGCGGCGCAATGTAGGTCTGGCCGAAGGGCCGATTGATGGTGGGGCCCACCGAGGGTCGGTGGGTCGCCCACACCACACCGACCACCCCGATGGCCACCAGGACGAGAGAAGCGGCCCACCACCACAAGGGTGAGGGCCGCTTTCCAGCGGGCGACGCATGGTCACCCACGTTGGTTCTCTCTAAATCTCAACGCTCGGGGCGATCTCCTTATGCCCGGCGGCGGCGGCGGAGGACTAGTCCAAGACCAGCCAAGCCCGCAAGCAGCATGGCTCCACTGGCACCGAGGACTGCGCCATTCTCCGGCGAGCTCGCGACGCCACCAAGACCGGTACCGGGCGCGGACACTGGCACCGTCACCGGCGGGAGTGTCGACGGCACGGTCGGCGGGGCAACGACCACCGTCGTCGTCACCTGCGCGGTTGACGTGGTCGTCACCGGAGGCTGCGTCGTCGTGGTGGGCGCGGCGGTCGTCGTGGGTGCGGCGGTCGTCGTCGTGGTCCCCACCAGAATCGTGCCCGGCGGAATCGTCGTGGCCGGCGGCTGGGTGACTGGAGTCGTGACCGGGGTCGTCACGGGCGTGGTGACCGGGGTCGTGACGGGCGTCGTGACCGGGGTCGTGACGGGCGTCGTGACCGGGGTCGTCACGGGCGTGGTGACCGGAGTCGTCACGGGCGTGGTGACCGGGGTCGTCGCGGGTGTCCCACACTGGGCGGGGGTCGGCGCCGGGCCGACCGTGAAGGTCGCGCTCGCCAGCGAGCTCTCGAGCCCGAAGTACGTGCTCTGGCCCACGTCAAGGCAGCCGCCGCTGTAGAGGCCGCCCGTGAGGTTGACGTTGCCCGAGGTGTAGTGGGTTCCCCGACCGGACGTCGGAGTGCCGCCGCTAAAGGACGTTCCCGGACCTTCGTAGCCTGTCGAGCCGTAGTTGCAGCCGGCCTGACCGTGGTCGAGTGACGTGTCCGTCGAGGCCGAGGCCGCGGGCCACGAACCGTACGTCGGATTGCCCTTAGTGAGCGCGCAGATCCCGTCACCGTCGAACCCGAAGATGTCCGTGGTGGAGGTGAGGTGGATGCTCGACACCGACGATCCGCTGTTGTTGAGGATTCCAACCAGCGTGTCGTCTTGGCCGTCGTAGGGCTTGTGGTCGGCGGGGTTCGAGAAGACCACCGCGCCGTTCGAGTTCAGAACGATGAGGTAGCCGCACCCAGCGGTGTCCTGGCCGATGCTCGGGCACTCGTTGAACGACGAGACCGAGGTGATCGGTGTCGGTGCCGCCGATGACGCGCTCGACAGACCAAAGATGGCGACGAAGCCGGCGACCACGGCGAGCGACGCAGCTGCGCGTCCAAACCGGGTCACACCGCTAATCGCTGACTGACCAACACTCGTGCTGCTGTCGGTGGGAGCGTGGGCGCCACGACCTCCCGTAGCGTTTCCATGCTGACGCATATTCGATTTCTCCCTCAGCCCCTGCGGGGACAAGTATGGTCCAGCCCGCTCGGCGTTGTCAAGAGCGTGTTTTTCCATAGTGTGTCGATTGGGTAACAAAAAAACCCATAAATACTGGTCGAACGCCCTGATAGCACAACGATTTGCCGTACGCGTATGTTTCATGTTTGGCCACGACTCGGAGCCCCGCGTGTGAGTGCGTTGACATGTCGCTCGCCCCGCCCACGACCGGCTCGGCCCGGGGAGCCCCAAAATCGGCTGGTATCGTCACGCGTAGCGACCCGCTAATCGACCCCGCACCCGATACGTCGGGGGCCGAGAGAGGTTCCCATGGTGAAGGACGCGTCACGAGACAGGCCCGACGACGCGGCGGGCGTCGTCGAGCTCGCGGCGGCGCTGGAGGGTCACCAGTTCTTCCTCGTCTATCAGCCGGCGATCGACCTCCAGACGGGCGCGTTCGCCGGCGTCGAGGCCCTGATCCGCTGGCGCCACCCCACCCGGGGCGTGCTCGGCCCCGACGACTTCCTCGCCACGCTCGCCGATAGTGACCTCATCGCCGAGGTCGGGCGATGGGTGCTCACCACCGCGTGCCGTCAGGGCGCGCTCTGGCACCGAAAGGGCTACCGCTTCAACGTGAGCGTCAACGTCGCCGCGCGCCAGTTCGCGAGGCCATCCTTCGTCGACGACGTCGTCGGCGCGTTGACGCAGAGCCGATTCAACCCCGCGATGCTGACCTTGGAACTCGCCGAGAAGTCGTTGGTCAAAGGCAACCGCGACGTCGCGCCGCGCCTCGCGAAGATCGCGAACCTGGGCGTTCGCATCGCGGTCGACGACTTCGCCCTGGGCAGATCAACGCTGGCGGAGCTGGAGCGCTTTCCCGTGACGTCGATCAAGCTCAGTCGCGCGTCGATCGCGTCGGTCGTGACGACCAAGCGCGGCGCGGCGCGCCTCGGAGAGCTCGTCGCCGAGGCGACAGCCCAGGGCGTGGCGGTGATCGCGTCGGGGGTCGAAGACGCCGAGCAGCGCGAGCTGCTCGCGACCGAGCGCGTCGCGGCCGGTCAGGGGTTCCTCTTCTCGCGGCCCCACGAGGTCGCCGAGATCGACCGATTCTTAGAGGACTTCGCGCTCTTCTCGGGCAAGCCCCTCTAGCGATGGCCAAGAAGAAGGCCCACAAGGAACCCGAAAAGTCGGAGCGACCGAGCGCGGGCGCCGCGCGCGACGCGGTTCGTCGCTCCCAGCACTTGGCGAGCCAGCTCCACCAACTCCTCGCCGCGTCCAACACCGTGTCCACGCTGCGCGACGAGTCGGCGATTGTCGTCGCGGTCGCCGAGAGCGCGCGCGACGTCTTCTCCGCCGAGCGAGCCGTCGTGGCCTGGGACGCCGACCCCGGCGTGCGCGGGGTCGCCGAGCACGGCGCCGACGCCTTCGCGGAGCCCGCGACCGGCAAGGCCGACTACCCCGTCGCGACGCCCGAGCGCACGGAGCCCTGGACCGACGGGCGATGGCTCTGTGCGCCCCTGGCCCTCGAGCGGGGACGCGCGCGCGGCGTCGTCGCGGTGCGGCGCACGAGCGGCGCGGACGACGCCGACGCCGACGCCGAGGTCCTCACGTTGCTCGCCCAGACCGCGGCGACCGCGCTCGCCACCGCCGAGCTCGCTCGGGGGGTAGCCAACTCCGAGGCGCGCCTGCGCGTGCTGGTCGAGTCCGCGCCCGTCGGGCTGGTCGAGGTCGACCCCGACGGTGGCGTGCGCTGGTGGAACCTTCCCGCGAGCCGCATTCTCGCCTGGCCCGAGTACCGCGAAGCCGCGACCGCGCCACGCTTTCCCGCGTCGGCGCTCGACGAGCTGCGCGAGCTCTGGCGCGAGGTCGCCGACGGCGCGTCCACCAGCGGACGCGAGCTCGACGAGGTTCCGATCGGCAACCGCCGACGACAGCTGACGGTGACGGCGGCCGCGCTGCCCACGACGGGGTCCGAGCCCGCGGGGGTGTTGACCCTCATCGACGACGTCACCGACAGCCGCCAGCTGCGCGCTGAGGTCCGCCACGCCCACGCGATGGAGACGCGCGGTCAGATCGCGAGTCGCCTCGCCCACGACTTCAACAACCTGCTCACGCTCGTGTCGGGCTACGCCGAGATCCTCAGCCACGACCTGCGTGACGACGACCGCTCGCTCAAAATGGTGAAGGACATCCAGGCCACCGCGTCGCGCGCGTCACTGCTCACGAGTCAGCTCCAGACGATCGGTCGCACCAAGGCGCCCACCCCGGTGGTCTTCGACCCGATCACGGTCATCGCGTCCAACGCCGAGGTCCTCGAACGGATCCTGGGCTCGCACATCGAGCTCGACTGGGCGCTCACCGGCGACGCCGGCACGGTGCGCGTCGACGCCGACCAGTTCGAGCAGATGGTCCTCAACCTCGCGATCAACGCCCGTGACGCGATGCCCTCGGGCGGTCGCCTGACCGTGGCGGTCGAGCGCGACGAGCTCGGCGACGTCGCCGCGGGCGCGTTGGGCGTCGCGGCGGGGACCTTCGTGCGCGTGCGCGTCGCCGACACCGGGGTCGGGATGGACGAGGAGACCCGTCGCCGCTGCTTCGAGCCCTTCTTCACGACCAAGGGCCCCTTCAAGGGCACCGGCATGGGCCTCGCCGCGGCCCAACGGCTCGTCACCGAGAGCGGGGGCGCGATCGACGTGCGCTCGTCGCCCGGCGACGGCACGGCCTTCGACGTCTACCTCCCCTTCGCGGGCGAGTCGGCCGCCGCGCCCGCAGCGCCGGTGACCGCGGAGGCCCCGAGGGGTTCGGCGAGCGTGCTCGTCGTCGACGACGACGACGCGCTGCGCCACCTGATGGCTCAGGTGCTCACGCGCAACGGCTACCGCGTGGTCGAGGCCGCGTCGGGTGAGGACGCCCTCGGCGCGTTCGACGCGAGCGAGTCACCGATCGACCTGGTGGTGAGCGACGTCGTCATGGGCGAGCTCAACGGGCGCGACCTCGCCGGCGCGCTGCGCGAGCGCGACCCCGCGCTCAAGGTGCTGCTCGCGTCGGGGACCGCCGACGAGTCGATAGTCGAGGGCCTCGGCGTGGGCCACGCCGCGTTCCTCGCCAAGCCCTTCAAGCCCAGCGCGCTGATCGACGCCGTCCACGCGCTGCTCGCGCGCGGCTGACTAGCCCGGCTCGGGCTCGAATCGGTAGCCCACCCCGCGCACGGTGGTGACCCAGCGCGGGTGGTCGGGGTCGGCCTCGACCTTGGCGCGCAGTCGGCGAACGTGCTCGGTCACCGTCGCCTCGTTCTGCCACTCGCTCGAGGACTCCCACACCTGCTCGAGGAGCTGCTCGCGGCTGAAGACCTGGCGCGGCGAGTGGGCGAGGAACGCGAGCAGCGCGAACTCCTTGCTCGTGAGGTCCACGACCTCGCCGCCGACGTGGACCTCGTGGGTGGTCTCGTTGATGAGCAGGTCCCCGAAGCGCATCGTCGGCGCGTCGATCTCGTGCTGGGCCAGGTTGACCCCGGCGCGGCGAAGCACGGTCTCGATCCGCGCCGAGACCTCGGCCAGGGAGAAGGGCTTGACCACGTAGTCATCGGCGCCGAGCTTGAGCCCGGCGATCCGCTCGGCCTCGAGGCCCCGACCGGTGAGGAAGATGATCGGCACGTCCGACACCAGTCGCAGTTACCTGAGGACGTCGCGACCGTCCTCCTCGCCGAGCACGATGTCGAGCAACACGATGTCGGGCGACAGCGACGACGTGAGGTTCAGCGCGGCGGTGCCGTCGGCGGCGACCGCGACCTCGTAGCCCTCGCCCACGAGGTAGGACGAGAGGAGCGCGGTCATCTCGTCGTCGTCGTCAACCACCAGGATCTTGTTCACTGCGGCCAAGTTTACGAAGGGCGCCGCGCGAAACCGTGATGGCGGTCGCCGACCGCCGCGCTCGTAGACTCACGTCGCTCCGACCCCGTGTCGGGCCCCGCCCCCGGGGAGGACCGTGACCCGAACGACGCGCGCCATAGTGATCGCGCTCGCGACGTTGGCGCTGTGCGCCACGGCGTCGGCGGCGACGCCGTCGTGGGGCCGCGCGGCCAACGTGACCCTGCCCGCGGGGGGTCTCACCGTGACGTCGGGCTACCTGCCCGGGCTGAGCTGTCCCGGTGCGAGGAGCTGCGTCGCGGTCGGCGACTACAGCGACTGGAAGAACACCACGCGCGGGCTCATCGCGAGTGAGGTCGCCGGCGTGTGGCGCAAGCCCGTCGCGATCGTCGCGCCGAGCGGGGCGTCCGGCACCGCGGCCGTCACGCCGTCGGCGGTCGCGTGCTCGTCGGTCGGCAACTGCCTGGTCGTGGGCTTCTACGACGACGCCAACGGCGACGCCCAGGGCTTCTTAGACGCCGAGGTCGCCGGCGCGTGGCGCGGGGCGCAGCGCGCGCCGCTGCCCGCCAACGCCGAGGGGCTGGGTCAAGGGGCCGCGCTGCGAGCGGTGAGCTGCCCGAGCCGTCACGCCTGCGTCGCGGTGGGCAGCTACCTGGCCGTCGGGCCCGTGCCCGCGCTCGAGGGGTTCGCCGTGAGCGGGTCGAGCGGGTCGTGGAGCGCCGCGGAGGTCGCGCCCGCCAACGCCAACGCCAACCCCGACGTCAGCCTCGGCCAGGTCGCCTGCGCGAGCGCGACGTCGTGCGCGGCGGCGGGCTCCTACCTCGACGCCAACGGGTCCAGCCGTGGCCTGCTCGCCACGTTGACGGGCACGCTCTGGCACGAGAGCGAGCTCGCCGCGCCCCCCGACGCGTCGGCCTACGCGGGGGCATCGATCTCGGGCGTCGCGTGTCCGGGGGTCGGCGCGTGCGTCGCCGCGGGCGTGTTCGAGACCGCCGCGGGCGAGCGCGAGGCGTTCGTCGTGGCCAGCCACGCGGGGTCGTGGGGCACTGCAACAACGATCGCGATGCCCACCGGCGCGTCGAGCAACCCCCTCGCCTTCTTCTACGGCTTCGCCGACCTCGCGTGCCACGGCGTGGGCAACTGCGCGCTCGGCGGCCAGTACCGCGACGCTGCCGGTCTCATCCAGGGCTTCCTCGCCGACGAGGTCGGTGGCACGTGGCGCGCCGCGACCGAGCTCGCGCTGCCCGCGGGCGCGACCCAGGCCGGCCACAACGGCGGGGTCGTCGCGCTGACCTGCCCCGCGGTGGGTCGCTGTCGCGCCGGCGCGGCCTACGTCGACGCCGCCGGGCGCTACCAGGCCTACGTGGTGGGCGAGGCCGCCCACCGCTGGACCAGCGCGACCACGATCGCGCTGCCCAAGGGGGCGACCCAGGTCGGGGTCGACGGCGGCGTCTACGGGCTGGTGTGCGCGAGCGTCGCGAGCTGCACCGCGACGGGCAGCTACCTCGACTCCTCGTCGAGCTACGAGGGCTTCGCCGCGACCCTCGGCTAATTCGAGCCTTGTGCTACTCGCCCGTGTACAGGCGATCAAAGTCCACGATCTCGACGTCGCGCCGAGCGGCGGCCTCGGCGCGAAGTTGCGCGTGTGCCGTCGGGCCGAAGAGCAACAGCTTTGCGTCGGTCGCCCCCTGGCCCAATGCGTAGCGCGCTCGCTCCAGCTTGCGCAAGTGACTCACGTCGAGCACCTCTCCGGACTTTGCTTCGCCGAGCGCGACGACGGTGCGCGCCGAGGGAGTCTCCCCGGGACCGGCGACGACGACGTCCAGCTGATGATCGACGCCGTCCACCGAGACGAACGACGGACCAACGTAGTCCCTCACCGGCAACGTCTCGGGACCGGCAAAGCGACGCACCCACGAGCGCGCCATCTCCTCGAAGACGGGCCCTCGTACGCGAGAACGAAACGCGTGTTCGAGCCGCGAGCCCCACGCCGCGCTCGGCGTCACGTCCGTCAGAAGTTGACTGTAGGGCTCCAACACCGCAAAGTGGAACTGGAGTATGGGATCGGCCAGTGAGTAGACGGGTCGCTGCCGGCGAATCGGATCCTCGTAACGGATGACGTAACCCGAGTCCACCAGTCGGTTGAGCGACGCCGAAATGTTAGAGACCTGTTTGCGCAAGTCGCGACCTATGGTGCCGGCGGTGACTGATCCGTTGGCGATGACGTTGATGATGCTGCGCATCTCCAGAGACCCTCGCAGCGACAGCTGTGGGTCATCGGCCAACAGCGTCATGGCCTCGAATCGCAAGGTGGCAGCGTTCGAGAGAACGCGTTGGGAGACCCATCGTGCGAAATCGGTCGACGACGTGGGTAGGTCGTTGTCGACCATGTCCGTGGCGTACCCGACAACCCCGCCAATGGTCGCGAACAGGTCGACGCAGAGTCCTCGGTCGTTGGTGTGTGACAACCACCGCGTCGCGCCACGAAAGTCCTCGGGCGTAGCAACGAGCTCCATTGCCGCTCGGCCGCGCAACGGGGCCGATCCTGCGGTCAGCGAGCTCATCACGGTGAACGCTGATCCGCACAGAACGAATCGAGCCCGATCGCGCGTTTCCCACCTCGCACTTGGTCCCAGCGCCGACGCCAGCACGGAACCCACCGATCCGTCGGACTCCGCGATGTGGCCGAACTCATCCAAGACAATCGGTACGGCGTGGCCGTTGGCCACGCGCAGCAGCGCGTCGACAGCGTCATCCCAATTTGCCAGGGCCAGTCGACCAACGCCCACGTGTTCGCCGATCGCGAGCCCGAGGCGCGACAGCTGAACCGCGCTCTCGACACGTATGGCCTCGTAGTAAAACCCACCGCGCCGCTTGACCTGTTCGATCAGCGCAGTCGACTTGCCAATGCGGCGTCGGCCGTAGAGAAGTCCAAGTATCGAGCGCTCCGTGTCGCTGTCCAGGAAAGTGTTGAGATGGTTGAGGTCACTGACTCTCACGTGCCGTCACCTTCACTTCGTTCCCATTGATTGGTTTTCCCTCTTAAGGACGTATACTGGCTTACTTCCATAGTATCTCTTCACCATACTATCTAAGCATATACTACGTAAACTAGATAGTATCAGTTACCAAACTAGTCGTAACTGACGCACCGAGCCACCGTCAGAGCTGAGGCGCCCATGGCCCAACGGTCGATAGGGCCATCTATGTGCGACAGCCGGCTCGAGTCGCGGGACGCGAAAACGCAGCCCACCTTTGACTCCTCACGTCACGGACTCCGTGGCCCGATCGCTCAACCTCTAAAGGGTCCGGGGGCCGCGGCGACCTTCGGCACGCGCATGCGCGCGATGACCGTGCCCGGCGAGGGGTGACAGTACTGGGCGAGTCCCAGGTCGCCGGCGACCGAGAGGAAGATGAACGCGTCCTCGCGGCTAAAGCCCCACTGGTCGACGAGCAGGCGCGACGCCTCCTCGCAGGCCACGCGCAGCGCCTCGTCGATGTCGCCGTCGGTCGTGCCGTAGGTGTAGAACGCGTCGGCGGTCTCGGTCACCGGCCAGCGCGCGCCGGGGCCGCGGCGCACGTCGACGCGGATCGTCGCGGTGCCCGAGATCTCGACGCCGGTGCCCGAGATCTCGCCGTCGCCCATCGCCGCGTGCATGTCGCCGATCGCCAGCTGGGCGCCGCTCTGAAAGACCGGCAGGTGGACGACCGCGCCCGGGCCGTTGACGTGGCTGTCCAGGTTGCCGCCGTGGCGTCCCGCGTGAAACGTGGAGATGTCACCCGACTCGGGCGAGACCCCGAGGACCCCGAACATCGGTCGCGCGGGGAAGCTCACGCGCCCGCTCATCGTGACGACGCCGTCGGCCACGTCGAACATCCGCGTGGCGGGCGACGCGACCTGGTCGATGAGCTGGCCCCAACCGGGAATGCACATCGCCGCGCCGCGCGGCCCGGGGCGGATCTCGATCAGCGAGACGCTCAGCGTGTCGCCCGGCTCCGCGCCCTCGACGCGAATCGGCCCGCTCGCCGAGTTGACGCGCGTGAGGTCGAGCGACTCGATCGTGTCAGCCTCGCTCGTCACCTGCCCGGTGAAGCAGTCCCAGGTCTCGATCTCGATCACCGTGCCCGGGGCCACGCTCACCACCGGCGCCGCGTCGGCCGCAAACGACCAGACGTGGGTGTCGCGCCCCACCCTCACCACCGTGTCCACGCTGCCTCCTCGTCGCTAGGCCGTACCCTACGGCGCCCCCGCGCGCCCGTCAGGGGTCAATGTTTCATCTCGGGGTCGTGTCGCGTTGGCTCGCCGGTCACTTTGGCGTAACCCGGCGTCCGTAGCGTTCGGCGCGTGGCCTACCTCCGATCCCACTCCCTCCCGGGTCCGTGAGCGACGGCCACGCTTCTAGGTCCGCGACCGTGAGCGACGTCGACCACCGCGCGGTCGTGCTGGTCGTCGAGGACGAGGACAGCTACCTCGACGCGCTCAACGTCGGGCTCACCGTCGAGGGCTTCAGCGTCGTGGGCGCGGGCACCATCGCCGAGGCCCGCGAGCTCCTGGTGAGCGCGCACCCCGACCTGGTGCTGCTCGACGTGATGCTCCCCGACGGCTCGGGGATCGACTTCTGTCGCGAGCTCTACGACTCGACGCGCGTCCCGGTCATCATGGTCACCGCGCGCACCAGCGAGGTCGACATCGTGCTCGGCCTCGAGATCGGTGCCGCCGACTACGTGACCAAGCCCTTCCGGCTGCGCGAGCTCGGCGCGCGGATGCGCGCGGTGCTGCGCCGGCCCACCACCTCCACCGACGCCGAGGTCGTCACCTTCGGCGACCTGCGCGTCGACACCGTGCGGCGCACGGTCACCCGCCGGGGTCGCGAGGTCGAGCTCAGCCGCAAGGAGTTCGACCTGCTCGCGCTCTTCGCGTCGCGCCTGGGCCAGGTCGTCACGCGCGAGGTCTGCCTCGACACGCTGTGGTGGGGGCTCGAGCTCTCCGACACGCGAACCCTCGACACCCACGTCAAGCGCCTGCGCCAAAAGATCGAGGACGACCCCGCGCACCCGCGCCACCTGCTCACGATCCGCGGCGTGGGCTTTCGACTCGACCCCTGAGCGATCGCCACCGCGCGGTCGTTAGGTTGACGCGGTGCGCGTCGGCGACCCCGCCCCCGACTTCACCCTCGTCGACGACGCGGGGGTGACCCGCTCGCTCGCCGGACTCACGGCGGGCGGGCCGGTGGTCCTCTTCTTCTACCCCGCGGCCAAGACCTCGGGCTGCACGCGCGAGGCCTGCCACTTCCGCGACCGTGGCCCGGAGTTCGCCGCGCTCGGCGCCCAGCGCGTGGGGGTGTCGATGGACGGGGTCGAGCGCCAGCACGAGTTCTCGGTCAACAACGCCTTCGACTACCCGCTGCTGTGCGACGTCGACGGCGTGGTCGCGCGCCTCTACGGGGTCAAGCGCTCGCTCGACCTGCTCAAGGTGCGCCGCACGACCTTCGTCATCTCGAAGAGCCGCGTCGTCCTCGACGTCATCGCGAGCGAGGTCCGCATGGAGGTGCACGCCGACCGCGCGCTCGCGGCGTTGGCGCGCTAGCGCGCGCTCGGCACGATCAGCACGGGCGTCGTCGAGTGCTCCGCGAGCTCGAGGCTCGTCGAGCCGAGCAGCAACCCGGGGTGCGCGCCGTGGCCGCGTGAGCCCACGACGACGAGGTCGGCGTCGGCCCCCGCGCGCAGCAGCAGTGACGTCGCGTCGCCCTGCTCGACCGACCAGGAGACCCTCGCGACGTCGAGCCCCGCGCCGCGCGCGAGCTCGACCAGCTCGT